>NZ_JCACHU010000166.1:0-217878 GCF_059504005.1 Belnapia sp.
GCTCGGCGTGCAGTCTGCCGTGGCCACCCCACACCCAAGTCGAACTGCGCTTTAAATTACCGAACATTTCGGTATGTCTACGCTATCTGACAAGTTGAGATACAACTTCAAGTATCACAACCTTCAGAAGCTCGCGTAATAGTTGCATATGCGGTGCGAGAGGGTGCTATCCCTCGCACAAATGCCATCCGCTTTTGCTCGGCCAGCCCTCCAATGGCCCGGCAGGTTCGCGCCGATGTCCGCGTGGAAAAGCCTCCTTGCGGACGAGCGCCCCCGGCTTGCCCTATGGTTAACCGTGGCCCTCGGTGCGGGCGTGCTGGTCTATTTCGCCTGTCCGTCGGAACCCCCTCCGGCAGCGAGGTGGCTCGCACCCCCCCTCTCGCTCCTGGCGCTCTGGGTTCGGGCGCGACGGCCCGTGGGCGGGCTGCTGCTCGGGCTCGCGGCCGCCGTCGCGATCGGCTTCGCCCTGGCGAGCTGGCAGGCGACGCGGATGCCCCGCCGGCTGGCGGGGCTATCCCTGCTGGCGATGGGGATGCTCAGCGGGGCGTTGGACCGGCCGCCGGATCTGCTGGTCTCGGGCGACGGCCGCCTCATCGCGCTGCGGGCGGGGGAGGCGCTGTTCCTCCAGAGCCAGTCCGGCGCCTCCGCCTTCGTCCGTGAGGATTGGCAGCGGATGCATGGGGCTGGCCGCACCGAGGCCCTGCCGCGCGAGGGCGAGGCGGCAGACGGCGCGCTCCGATGCCGGGCCGGGGCCTGTGCGCTACGGCCGGATCCGGCCGGGCCTGAGGCAGTGCCGCTGCGCGGCGCCTGCCTCGCGCAGGTGGTGGACCGCCTCGCCCTCTGGCGCGACGGGCCGCATGCCATCTGGCTGCTCCGCACCGGAGCCCGGGTGATCAGCGACCGGGCCTGGCGAGGCGACCGGCCCTGGGTGCCGCCGGTGCCGGCGCCGCGGGGCCTCGCCTCGGCGGCGCCCGCGGCGGCGGCCGAATAGCCTAGTAGCGGCGCAGCAGCCCGATCAGCCGGCCCTGAACCTTCACCCGGTCCGGGCCGAAGATGCGGGTCTCGTAGCGCGGGTTGGCCGGCTCGAGGGCGATGGAGTTGCCCTTGCGGCGCAGGCGCTTCAGCGTCACCTCGTTCTCATCGACCAGGGCGACGACGATGGCGCCGTTATCGGCGATGTCGCCGCGGCGGATGATGACGGTGTCGCCATCGAGGATGCCGGCCTCGACCATGGAGTCGCCAGCGACCTCGAGCGCGTAGTGCTCGCCATTCGTCAGGAGGGCGGCGGGGACCTCGACGCTGCTCCCGCTGTCGCGCAGCGCCTCGATCGGCAGGCCGGCAGCGATGCGGCCATACAGGGGGAGCTGGACGGCCGCCGCCTCGTTCGCTGCGCGTTGGACGCCGGGGAGGTTCGGCGCGAAGCGGCCATGGATGACATTGGGCGAGAAGGCCGGGGCCGCCGGGGCAGGGGCCGCCGCAGGCTCCGCCGCGCGCCGCGGGGCGATGTTCTCCGGCAGGCGGATGACCTCGAGCGCCCGGGCGCGGTGGGCACGCCGCTTCAGGAAGCCACGCTCCTCGAGTGCCGTGATGAGGCGGTGGATGCCGGACTTCGACTTGAGCTTCAGGGCCTCCTTCATCTCCTCGAAGGACGGGGAGAAGCCGGTCGCGCGCAAATGCTTGTCGATGAAGATCAGCAGCTCATGCTGCTTGCGGGTAAGCATCGTCTCCTCCGTGGGCTGGCCCTGCGTGTGGCTGGCGAACAAACCACGAATCGCACGGATGTTCTACGGAAGTTCCATCATCCGGTCAACTGTATCGAATCAAAGACCGAGAGCACCAAGTGGGATGACCTCGACCGGCGCTCCGGCCGGCACGGCCGGGGCGCCCGGGGCGCGGAGGATCAGGGCGTCGGCGCGGGCCAGGGTCTTCATCATGGAACTGTCCTGCACCGCGAAGGGCGTCGCGAGCGGGGTGCCCTCGGGGCCAGGTCGCAGGGTGGCGCGGAGGTGGTCGAAGCGGCGGTCATTCGCCGGAAGGTCGGCGCCGGCCAGGGCGCGGATGGTCCGCGGCGCGGCGCCAGGCAGGCCGGAGAGCCGGTCGAGGGCAGGGATCAGGAAGAGCACGCTGCAGACCAGGGCCGAGACCGGGTTGCCAGGCAGGCCGAGCACCGGCGTTGGGCCGAGCCGGCCCCAGATCAGCGGCTTGCCGGGCCGCATGGCGATCTTCCAGAAGTCGAGGGTGAAGCCCTCCGGCCCGAGCGCGCTCTGCACCAGGT
Organism: Belnapia sp.; assembly: GCF_059504005.1. Classification (NCBI taxonomy): domain Bacteria; kingdom Pseudomonadati; phylum Pseudomonadota; class Alphaproteobacteria; order Acetobacterales; family Roseomonadaceae; genus Belnapia; species Belnapia sp. The sequence goes on from NZ_JCACHU010000166.1 coordinate 2,276, forward strand.
CGTGATCGCCGACGCTGGCGCCGCCGGTCGTCACCAGCAGGTCGCAGGCACGGGCGGCGCGTGCCGCCTCGGCGATGGCCTGGCTGTCATCGGGGGCGATGGGCAGGACCAGCGGCTCGCCGCCGCCGGCGCGGACCAGCGCGGCGAGCGCATGGGCGTTGCTGCTGACGATGCCGCCGGCGGGGATCGGGTCGCCGGGCAGGGCGATCTCGTCGCCCGTCGCCAGGATGCCGATGCGGGGCGCACGATGAACCGCGAGCCAGGGCGTGTTGGCGGCGGCGGCGAGGCCGATGTCGCGGGCAGTGAGGCGGCGGCCGGCAGGCAGCACCTCCTCGCCCTCGGCGAAATCGAGGCCGCGCCGACGGATCCAGCGCCTGGGGCGGACAGCCTCCTGCACCTGCACGGCACCCTCCGCGACCACGGCGTCCTCCTGCAGGAGGATGGCATCGGCCCCGGGCGGGACGACGCCGCCGGTGAAGATGCGGACGGCCTGGCCCGCGCCGACCTCGCCCGCGAAGGGATGGCCGGCCGGCGCCGTGCCGATGACGGCAAGGCGGGCACCCTCGGTGGCCTCGGCGGCGCGGACCGCATAGCCGTCCATCGCCGAGACATCGGCCGGCGGCTGGGTCAGGCGGGCGAGGACGGGACGGGCAAGGACGCGGCCCCAGCCGGCCGGCAACGGCACGGTCTCGGCCGGGGTGGCGGCGAGGGCGTCCAGGATACGGGCCCGGGCTTCCTCGACCGAGATCATCACTCCGCCTCGTAAATGCCGGACTTGCCGCCGGATTTATGGGACAGGCGCACGGCCTCGATGCGCATGCCGCGGTCGATCGCCTTGCACATGTCGTAGACGGTCAGCGCCGCGACGGTAACGGCGGTCAGCGCCTCCATCTCCACGCCGGTGCGGCCGGTCAGCGCGACGGTGGCCTCGATCTCCACCGCATCGGGCGCGGCGGGGGTGAGGTCGACGGCCACCTTGGTCAGCATCAGCGGGTGGCAGAGGGGGATGAGGTCGGCGGTGCGCTTCGCCGCCATGATTCCGGCCAGGCGGGCGACGGCGAGGACGTCGCCCTTGGCCATCTGGCCCTCGACGATGCGGGCGAGGGTGGCCGGGTCCATCACCACGCGGCCGCGGGCGATGGCCTGGCGCTGCGTCTCCGCCTTGCCGCCCACATCGACCATGGCGGCGCGGCCTTCCGCGTCGAAATGGGTGAGAGGCGGCGCCTCGACCATCAAAGGGCCTGGACGAGGGCGGCGGCGGCGGCGGTGAGGTCCGGCTGGCGCAGCAGGCTCTCGCCGACCAGGATGCAGCGGGCCCCGGCCTCGGCCATGCGGCGGACATCGGCGGGGCTTCGGATTCCGCTCTCGGCAATCGGCAGGCGGTCGGCCGGGACCAGCGGCGCCAACTCGTCCGAGGTCGCAAGGTCGGTCTGCAATGTCTTGAGGTTGCGGTTGTTGATGCCGATCAGCCGGGTCTGCAGGCCCAGTGCCCGGTCGAGCTCGGCATGGTCGTGCACCTCGGCCAGGACGCCCATGTCGAGGCTGCGGGCGATGTCCTCCAGCTCCTCGGCCTGCTGGTCGGAGAGGGCGGCCATGATCAGCAGGATGCAGTCGGCGCCCATCGCCCGGGCCTCGAAGACCTGCCAGGGATGGACCATGAAGTCCTTGCGCAGCACCGGCAGGGCGCAGGCGGCGCGGGCGGCCTTCAGGTGGTCGGCATGCCCCTGGAAATAGGGGGCGTCGGTCAGGACCGAAAGGCAGCTCGCGCCGGCGCGGGCATAGTCCTCGGCGAGGCGCGCCGGCTCGAAGGGGTCGCGGATCAGCCCGCCCGAGGGGGAAGCGCGCTTGATCTCGGCGATGAGGCCGACCCGGCCCTCGGCCACGGCCTCGCAAAGGGAGGTGACGAAATTACGGGGCGGCGCGGCGGCGCGGGCCTGGCGCTCCATCTCGTTGAGCATGGTGGCGGCGGACCGGGCCCGGACCTCCTCGTACTTGTCGGCGAGGATGCGGGAAAGCGTGCCCGACACGGCCTGGGGCTCGGGGATGATGATATGGGGGGCGTTCATGCTGCAGTGGCGTCCTTCAGGCGGGCCAGTACGGCAGAAGCGGCCCCGCTGTCGATGGCCGCCGCGGCCCGCGCCGCGCCGGATGCAAGATCGGTATCGCGACCCGCAACGACCAGGGCCGCGGCAGCATTCAGCAGCACGATGTCGCGGTAGGGGCCCGGGGCGCCCTCCAGCAACGCGGTGAGGGCGATGGCGTTCTCGGCCGGCTCGCCGCCGCGGATGGCCTCGGGCGGGGCGCGGCGGAGCCCGGCATCCTCCGGGGCGATGGTGAATTCGCGGATCGCGCCGCCCTGGAGCGCGACGACCTGCGTCTCGCCGGATAGGGCGATCTCGTCGAGGCCCTGGCCATGGACGAGCCAGGCGGCCTCGGTGCCGAGGCGGGCGAGGGTCTCCGCCATGGGGCGCAGCCAGGCGGCGTCATAGGCGCCGGTGAGCTGGCGGCGGACCCGGGCCGGGTTCGCCAGCGGGCCGAGCAGGTTGAAGATGGTGCGGGTGCCGAGCTCGACGCGGGGCCCGGCGGCGTGGCGGAGCGCGGCGTGGTGGCGCGGCGCCATCAGGAAGACCATGCCAGCCGTCCGCAGCACCGCCTCCAGCCGGTCGAGCGGCACGTCGAGATCGATGCCGAGGGCAGCCAGCGCATCGGCGGCGCCGGAGCGGGAGGAGAGGGCGCGGTTGCCGTGCTTCGCCACCGGCACGCCGCAGCCGGCGACGACCAGCGCCGTCGCCGTCGAGATGTTGAGGCTGCCAGAGGCGTCCCCGCCGGTGCCGACGATGTCGATGGCGCCGTGCGGCGCGTCGATCGCCGTCATGCGGGCGCGCATGGCGCGGACGGCGCCGGTCATCTCGGCAACCGTCTCGCCGCGGACGCGCATGGCCATGAGCAGGGCGGCGATCTGGGCCGGCGTCGCCTCGCCCGCCATGATGATGCCGAAGGCGGCCTCCGCCTCGCTCTCCGCCAGGCGCTCGCCGGCGGCGAGGCGGGCGAGGACCGGCTTCAGCGTGTTCACGCCGGCACCCGCGCCTTGGCGAGCAGCAGGAAGTTCCGCAGCAGGTCGTGGCCGTGCTGCGAGGCGATGCTCTCCGGGTGGAACTGCACGCCCCAGATGGGCAGGCTGCGATGGGCGAGGCCCATGACGAGGCCGTCCTCGGTCCAGGCGGTGACCTCGAGCTCGGGCGGCAGGTCGTCGCGGCGGACGACGAGGGAGTGGTAGCGCGTCGCGCGGACCGGGCTCGGTAGGCCGGCGAAGAGGTCGGAGCCGCGGTGATGCACGTCCCAGACCTTGCCATGGACCGGATCGGGCGCGCGGATGACGGTGCCGCCGAAGGCCTGCCCGATCGCCTGGTGGCCGAGGCACACGCCCATCAGCGGAATGCCGGCCGAGGCGGCGGCGCCGATCAGCGGCAGGCAGATGCCGGCCTCGTTCGGCGTGCAGGGGCCGGGGGAGAGCAGGATCGCCTCCGGCTGCATGGCCAGCGCTTCCTGGCTGGTCAGCGCATCATTGCGCCGTACCTCGATCTCCATCCCAAGGTCGCCAAGGAAGTGATAGAGATTGAAGGTGAAGCTGTCGTAGTTGTCGATCAGCAGGATCATGGCTTAGGACTTTCGGGCCGGCTCGCGGCGGGGTCAAGCGCGGGCGGCGGCGGGGCCGGGGGCGCGGGCGGGCGCACCGGCGGCAGGGCCGGGCCGCTGATGACGTCGAAGTCGAAATCGCTGCGTTGCATGTCGGGCCTCCTTCGGGGTGGGGGCCGGCACCGCTGGCGAAGGTGCAGAGACGCAAAAGCCGCCAGCGGGTGGCGGCTTCTGAGGTCTGCGAGGGTGCGCTGATCCTTAGGCCGCCGGTTCGTACCAGCGGTACCAAAATCGCGTGGCGGGGATCGCGCGCTGCACCATGGCCGAAGTCGTGCCATGCTGCGGCGCGCGGTGCAAGCGCGATCAGAAGCCGTAGAGCCGCGCCGGGTTGTCGACGAGGATGGCCTGGCGCTGCGCCGCCTCCGGCGCCCAGTCGCCGAGCGCGTCCATCAGCACGCCGTCATCCGGCACCTCCTCCGGCGAGGCGAGCGAAGGGTGGGGCCAGTCGGTGCCCCAGACGCAGCGCCCGGGCGCGGCCGCGAGCATGGCGCGGGCCATGGCGGCGACATCCGCATAGGGCGCGCCGGCGATGGAGGAGCGGTAGCCGCAGAGCTTGGCCCAGGCGCCGCCCCGCAGCAGGCGGAGCAGGGCCTGGAAGGCAGGGTTCTCAACGCCCTGCCGGTCGGCCTTCACGCCGCCCATATGGTCGAGGACCAGCGGGCAGGGCAGGCGGGCGAGCACCGGCTCCAGCGCCAGCAGCTCGGCAGGGTGGGCATAGACCTGCAGGTGCCAGCCAAGCTCGGCGAGGCGGGCGCCGAGCGCTTCGAGCCGGACCAGCAGGGCGTTGCTGCCGCTCACCGCATTGATGCGCATGCCGCAGGCGCCGCGGGCCGCCATGGCGCGGAGCGCAGGGAAGTCGAAGCCCTCGTCGATGACGACGACGGCGCGGGTGCGGTCGCGGCCGAGGGCGTCCACCGCATCAAGCGTCACGGCATTGTCCGTGCCGTAGACGCTCGGCTGGACGATGACGGTGCGCTCGATGCCGATCGTGGCGGCCATCGCCCGGTAGGCGGCGAGCGAGGCCTCGGGCGGCGTGTAGGAGCGGCCCGAGGAGAGCGGGTAGCGCGCGTAGGGGCCGAAGAAGTGCATGTGGCAGTCGGTCGCGCCCGCCGGCGGCTGCCAGCGGGGGCGGCTGGTGACGGCGCGGGCGCCGGGGCAGGGGCGCGTCACCCGCGGCGGCCGGCGGCAAAGCGGACCGCCTCCTCCGCCGCGCGGAACAGGGCGCGGGCCTTCTGCTGCGTCTCCTCATACTCGGCGACCGGGTCGCTGTCGGCGACGACGCCGGCGCCGGCCTGGACATGCATCACCCCGTCCTTCACCAGGGCGGTGCGGAGGCCGATGCAGGTGTCCATGCCGCCATCGGCACCGAAATAGCCGAAGCCGCCGGCATAGATGCCGCGCCGGGAGGGCTCCAGCTCCTCGATGATCTGCATGGCGCGGACCTTGGGGGCGCCGGTCAGCGTGCCGGCCGGGAAGCCGCCGGCCAGCGCGTCGAGCGCCGAGAGGCCGGGGCGCAGCCGGCCGCGGACCTCGGAGCCGATATGCATCACCTGCGAGTAGCGCTCGATCTGGAACTGGCTGGGGACGCGGACCGTGCCGATGGCGGAGACGCGGCCGACATCGTTGCGGCCGAGGTCGAGCAGCATCAGGTGCTCGGCGCGCTCCTTCGGGTCGGCCAGCAGCTCGGCCTCGAGCGCCTTGTCCTCCTCCGGCGTCGCGCCGCGGCGGCGGGTGCCGGCGAGCGGACGGATCGTCACCTCGCCGTCGCGCAGCCGCACCAGGATCTCGGGCGAGGCGCCGACGGCGGCGAAGCCGGCGAAGTCGAAGAAGAAGAGGAAGGGCGCCGGGTTGATCCGCCGGAGCGCCCGGTAGAGGGCGAAGGGCGGCAGGGCGAAGGGCACCGAGAAGCGCTGGCTGGGGACGACCTGGAAGCAGTCGCCGGCGCGGATGTAGTCCTTCGCCCGCTCCACCGCGGCGACGAAGCCCTCGCGGGTGAAGTTGCTGGCGGGCTCGGGCAGCCGCGGCAGGCTGACCGGGGCGGCCGGACGCGGCAGCGGGCGGTCGAGCGCGGCCTCGGCCTCGTCGAGCCGGGCCTCCGCGGCGTCCCAGGCGGATTGCGGGTCGAGCCCCGGCTGCGGCCAGGCGGTGGTGAAGAGGCTCAGCGCATCGCGGACATGGTCGAAGACGGCGACTAGGGTCGGGCGCACCAGCACCGCCTCGGGGATGCCGAGGACATCGGGCGCCGTCGCGGGCAGGCGCTCGATGAGGCGGACCATGTCGTAGCCGAGATAGCCGAAGAGGCCGACGGCGATGGGCGGCAGGCCCGGGGGCAGCGTCATCTGCGCGGCGGCGATGGCGGCGCGGAGGCTCTCCAGCGCATCTTCGCCTGCGGGCTCGAAGGCGTGCGGCGCGGCCAGGGCGTGCCGGTTCAGCTCCGCCTGGCCGCCCCGGCAGCGCCAGATCAGGTCCGGCTCCAGCCCGACCGCGGAATAGCGGCCGCGGGCGGCGCCGCCCTCGATGCTCTCGAGCAGGAAGCTGTTCGGCTTGCCGGAGGCGAGCTTGAGGAAGACCCCGACCGGCGTGTCCAGGTCCGCCACCCGCTCCCGCCACAGCACCTGGGCCTGCCCGGCGGCAAGACCAGCGCTGAAGGCAGCGAAATCGGGGGAGGGCATGGCGCGTGCTCCGGGTTCAGGGCTGGGCGAGGGAGTCGAGCAGCCGGGCATTGATCCGCACATCGGCCCGGTTGCGCAGCGCGGCGACGTATTCCGTCTCGAAATCGCCGGCCATGGCGACGCTCGCCTCGGTCTTGAGGCGGTTGACGGCGGCCGGGTCGGCGGCGGGGTCGGGGCGGGTGACCTCCAGAAGCTGGGCGACGGCGAAGCCGTCCCGCGTCCGCGCCATGGTGGGCTCGTTCGCCTTCAGCTCGAAGAGCGGGGCGAGGATCTCGGCCGGCACCGGCCCGTCGCGCTGGTCGCGGGTGATGGCGCCGACCTCGCGGGCGCCGAAGCCGGCCTCGCGGGCGGCATCGGCCAGGCTCTTGCCGCCTTTCACCGCGGCGAGCAGGCCGGCGGCGCGCTCCTCGATCTCCCGGCGCTTCGCCTCGACGATGAAGGCCTCGCGGACCTGCGGCTCCACGCTCTCGAAGGGGCGGAGGGCCGGGGGCGTGATCTCCTTCACGTCGACGGCGACGAACCCGGCCTCGCTCTCGGCCAGGCGGGGCGCGGCGCCCTTCTCGGTGTTGAAGATGGCGCGGAGCAGCGGGGCGCGGGAGGCCTCGATCACGGGCAGCTCCACCGCATTGCCCTCCGGGTCGCGGCCATCAGCATCGGTGCGGATGGTGGCGAAGCCGAGGTTGAAGCGCTGGGCCGCCTCGGCCAGCGTCGCGCCGCCGGCCAGCGCGTCCTCGACCTGGTTGGCGCGCTCGAAGGCGAGGTCGGCGGCCTTCTCGGCGACGAGCTCCTGCCGGAGCTGGTCGCGCACCTCGGCGAGCGGCCGGGTGGTGCCGGGCTCGACGGACTCGACCTTGAGGATGTGCCAGCCGAAATCGGTCCTCACCGGGGCGGTGACGGTGCCGGGGGCGGCGGAGAAGGCGGCTTCGGCCAGTTGCGGGAAGGGCAGGCCGGCCCGGTCGATGGCGCCGAGCTCCACCGCTTGGCCGCCGGCTGCCTCGGTTTGCTGCGTCACCGCGGCGAAATCGGCCCCGCCGGACCAGGCGGCGGCGATGGCCTTGGCCTTCTCCTCGTCCTGGACAAGGACCTGCTCGAGCTTGCGGCGTTCCGGCGTCTCGTACTGGCCGCGGCGCGCCTCGTAGGCGGCGGCGAGGTCGACGTCGGTGACCTCGACCTCGCGGCCGATGCGCTCGGCGGTCAGCACGGCGACGCTCGCCTCGCGGTATTCGGGGCTCGAGAAGCGGTCCGGGTTGTTCTCGTGGAAGCGGCGGAGCTGCGCCTCCTCAGGCGCCGGCGGCTCGGGCGCGGCGGCGAGGGGGAGGGTGACGAGGCTGGCGCTGCGCTGCTCCTGCTGCCATTGCACCAGCGGGTTGGCCAGGGTGTCGGGGATGGCGGCGCCGGCGCGGACGGCCAGCACCAGCTGCTGCCGGGCCAGGTCGGCGCGGACCAGGGCGAGGAAGCCGGCCTCCGTCAGGTCGTTGCTGCGGAGGAAATTCTCGAAGACCGGGCGCTCGAACTGGCCGCTGAGGCCGCGGAAGCCCTGGATCGAGAAGATGAACTCCCGCACTGCGGAGTCCGGCACGGCGATGCCGAGATCGGCCGCCTCGGCGCGGAGGACGCGGTCGAGGACCAGCTGCTCGATCGCCTGCTGGGCGACGGCGCGGCGGATGCGCGGGTCGTTGTCGAACTGGCCGCCGAGCTGGCGCGAGAGGCGCTGCATCTCGCGGCGGATGGCGGCCTGCGCCTCCTCGATCTCGATCGGCGCCCCGTTGACCCGGGCCACGGCGTTGTCCCGGCCGAAGCTGGTGATGGTGTCGCCGATGCCCCAGACGGCGAAGGAGCCGATGAGCAGGACGAAGAGCAGCTTGGCGACCCAGGTCGAGGCGAGCCGGCGGAGTGCGGTGAGCATGATGGTCCGTCTGTGATCCGGCCGGGGTGAATAGCGGAGGCGCCGGCCGTTGCCAAACCTGTTGGCCGCGGATACCCGGTTGCAGCCAACAGAGAGGATACCGCCATGACCCCCGGAGTGCGCCCGCTGATCGCCGGCAACTGGAAGATGCACGGCACCCTGCGCGAGGCCGGGGCGCTGGCCGAAGCGGTGCGGGCCGGCGCGGCGCGCACGCAGGCGGAGCTGCTGGTCTGCCCGCCCTTTCCCTACCTGGTGCCGGTGGCCGCCGCCCTCCGCGGCGGCGTCGCGCTCGGCGGGCAGGATTGCCATGCGGCCGCCAAGGGCGCCCATACCGGCGACGTGGCGGCGGCCATGCTGCGGGATGTCGGGGCGAGCTACGTGATCCTCGGCCATTCCGAGCGGCGGGCGGATCACGGGGAGACCAGCGCCGTGGTGCGGGCCAAGGCAGAGGCGGCGCTGGCGGCGGGGCTGACGCCGATCGTCTGCGTGGGCGAGAGCGAGGCGCAGCGGCTGGTGGGGGAGGCGGAGGCGGTCGTCACCCTGCAGCTCGATGGCAGCCTGCCGGAAGGCTTCGCGGCGGCGGGCGGCGTCGTCGCCTATGAGCCGGTCTGGGCCATCGGCACCGGGCTGACGCCGACCGAGGTGGAGATCGCGGCGATGCATGCCTGCATCCGTGCCAATCTCGAGGCACGGTTCGGGGCGGCAGGGCTGCGCATCCTCTATGGCGGGTCGGTGAAGCCGGGGAATGCCAGGGGCATCCTCGCCCTGCCGCATGTCGACGGGGCGCTGGTGGGCGGGGCGAGCCTGGTCGCGGCGGACTTCCTGGCCATCGCGGCGGGGGTGCCAGGCGCCGCGTGACGCCGCTGCTCATCGGCTCGGAGATCTACCGGCACTCCTCCTACGGGCCGAAGCATCCGCTGGCGATCCCCCGGGTCTCGACTGCCCTCGACCTGATCGAGGCGCTGGGCTGGCAGCCGCCGGGCGGCTGGATCGAGGCGCCGATGGCGACGCCGGCGGAGCTCGCACGCTTCCATGCGCCGGACTACATCGCGGCGTTGCAACGGGCGGAGGCGACGCAGCGGGCGACGCCCGAGGACCAGGCCCGCTACCATATCGGCGCGCATGGCAACCCGGTCTACCGGGAGGTCTTCTCCCGGCCGGCAACCAGCGCCGGGGGCTGCATGCTGGCCGCGCGGCTCACGGTGGGGGGCGGCGCGGTCTACTGCCCGGGCGGCGGGACGCATCATGGGCGGCCGGATCGGGCGAGCGGCTTCTGCTACCTCAACGACCCGGTGCTCGGGTTGCTGACCTGGCTCGATGCCGGGCTGGACAACATCCTTTATGTCGACATCGACGCGCATCATGGGGATGGGGTGCAGGACGCCTTCCACGACGATCCGAGGGTCTTCACCCTCTCGGTGCATGAGGCCGGGCGATGGCCGCAGACCGGGGCGGTGGAGGACCGGGCGGGCGGGGCGGCGCGCAACCTGCCGGTGCCGCCGGGCTTCAACGATTCCGAGATGCTCTGGGTCCTGCACCAGGCGATCCTGCCGGTCGCGCGGCGGCTGCGGCCGCAGGCGATCATGCTGCAATGCGGGGCGGATGCGCTGGAGGAGGACCCGCTCTCGAAGCTCTCGCTCTCCAACAACGCGCATTGGGGCGTGGTGCGGGCGCTGATGGGGCTGGCGCCGCGGCTGCTGGTGCTGGGGGGTGGGGGGTACAATCCCTGGACGGTCGGGCGGTGCTGGGCAGGGGTATGGGCGACCCTCAACGGCGACGCGATACCGGAGCGGCTGCCGCCGGCGGCGGAGCACGTGCTGCGCGCCCTCCGCTTCGGGCGGTCGGCGGGGCGGAGTCCGCCGGAGCATTGGTTCACGACGCTGCGGGATGCGCCGCGGCCGGGGGTGGTGCGGGCGGCGGTGCAGCGGGTTGCGGCAGCCGTGACCAGGGACTTGGACACCTTCGCGCCGCCGGGACGTTGAGGGCCCGTTCCCTGCAACAGGATCCCTTATGCCGAGGCTCAACCCCCGTCTGATCGATACCGGTAGTCCCCCGATTCCCGAAATCCAGGCCTGGGGCCGGCGCTATGACGGGCGGCATGGGCCCCTGGTCAATCTCTGCCAGGCGGTGCCCGCCTACCCGCCGCCGCCGGAGATGCTGGAGCGGCTTGCCGCCGCGGCGGGCAGCGCGGAGGCAGCCGCCTACGGGCCGATCCAGGGCGACACGGCATTGCGGGAGGCCTATGCCGCGCATCTCCGCGGCCTCTATGGCGGGGGCTGCACGGCGGGCCATGTCGCCATCACCGCCGGCTGCAACCAGGCCTATTTCGTCGCCATGATGGCGCTGGCCGGGCGGGGCGACGCGGTGATCGTGCCGACGCCCTGGTACTTCAACCATGCCATGACCCTCGACATGCTGGGCATCGAGGCCCGCGGCCTGCCCTGCGGCCCGGGCTTCCTGCCGGAGCCCGAGGCGGCCGAGGCGCTGATCGACGGGCGGGTCCGGGCGATCGTGCTGGTGACGCCGAACAACCCGACCGGGGCGGTCTATCCGCCGGAGCTGATCGCGCGCTTCCATGCCCTGTGCCGGCGCCGGGGGATCTGGCTGGTGCTGGACGAAACCTACCGGGACTTCCTGCCGCCAGGGCATGGCGCGCCGCATGGCCTGCTGGGGCGGGAGGAATGGCCGGAGAACGTCATCCAGCTCTACAGCTTCTCCAAATCCTTCGCGATTCCAGGGCACCGGTTGGGCGCGCTGGCGGCGCCGGAGGTGCTGCTGCCGCAGCTCGGCAAGGTGATGGACTGCGTGCAGATCTGCGCCAACCGTCCGGCCCAGGCGGCGGTGGCCTGGGGGATTGAGGCTCTGGCGGGCTGGCGCGAGGCGAAGCGGGCGGAGCTGGATGCGCGGGTGCGCGCGGTGCGGGAGGCCTTCACCCGGCTGCCGGGCTGGCGGGTCGAGGCGCTCGGCGCCTATTTCGCCTATGTGCGGCATCCCTTCGGCGAGGCCTCGGCCTGGGACGTCGTGCGGCACCTGGCGACCGAGCATGGGCTGATGGCGTTGCCCGGCCCCGCCTTCGCCGGGACGGAACGGCACCTGCGGATCGCCTTCGCCAATGTCGAGCTGAAAGGCGTCGCGGCGCTGGAGGAGCGGCTGCGGCTGGTCGCCGAGGAAAGGCCGGTTCTCGCCGCCGCGGGATGACGGCTCAGGCCGTGGGCAGGTCGAGCACGGCGCGGGCGAAGGCCTCCGGGGCCTCCTGCGGGAGGTTGTGGCCGATGCCCGGCAGGACTCGGCGCTCGTAAGGGCCGGTGAAGTAGCGGTGATGGCTGGCAGAGGCCTCGGCGGGGCCGACGCCATCGGCGCCGCCATGCGGGGCAATGGTCGGCACGGTGATGCGGGGCTGGCGGGCGAGGGCGGCCTCGATCGGTTCGAATGCCGGGTCCCCCTCGGCATAGCCGAAGCGGTGGCGGTAGGATTGGATCACCACCGGGACGAAGTCCGGGTTGTCGAAGGCGGCGGCGCTGGCGGCGAAACCGGCTTCGTCGAAGCGCCATTCGGGCGACCACAGGCGCCAGAGCAGGCGGGCGATGCCGCGCCGGTCGGCCTCCAGCCCGGCGCGGCCGCGCTCGGTGTGGAAGTAGTACTGGTACCAGAGGCGGTGCTCCTGCTCGGGCGGAGCGGGCCTGACCGAGGCCGCGATGTCCTGAATGTTGTAGCCGGTGCAGGAGACGAGGCCTGCGACCCGCCCAGGCCAGAGCGCCGCGACGATGCAGGCGGCGCGGCCGCCCCAGTCATAGCCGGCCAGCGTGGCACGGGGGATGGCGAGCGCATCCAGCAGGTCGAGCAGGTCCTGGCCGAGCGCGGCCTGCTGGCCGGAGCGCGGCGTCGCTGCCGAGAGGAAGCGGGTCGGGCCGTAGCCGCGCAGATAGGGGATGATGCAGCGCCGACTGGCGGCGGCGAGGCGGGGAGCGACCTCCGCATAGGCCTGCGGGGCATAGGGGAAGCCGTGCAGGAGGAGGACGGGCGGGCCATCGGGCGGGCCGGCCTCTCCATAGGCGATCTCGAGCCGCGAGGTGCGGAGGGTGCGGAGGACGTCCATCCGGGGAGTATGGTCGGCGCGCTGCGGCAGTGCCAAGCTGGAGGCCATGCTTCGACGCCCGCTGCTCGGCCTTGCAGGCCTCCTCCTCGCCACGCCAGCCCTTGCGCAGAACGACCCGCAGCCGCGGCTGCCGGAGGAGCCGCTCGTCATCGTCACCCGCGACGGCAAGCGCCACGAGTTCCGGGTGGAGATGGCCGTGACCATGGAGCAGCAGATGGTCGGGCTGATGTTCCGCCCGAGCGTCGGGCCGGATGAGGGCATGCTCTTCGACTGGGGCCGGCCGCGCGAGTCCAGCATGTGGATGCGCAACACCGTCACCTCGCTCGACATGGTCTTCATCACGGCCGACGGGAGGATCCACCGCATCGCGGAGCGGACGGTGCCCTATTCGCTCGCCGCCATCGACAGCCGCGGGCCGGTGCGGGCGACGCTCGAGCTGGCGGCGGGGACGGCGGAGCGGCTGGGGCTGCGCGTCGGCGACCGGGTAATCCAGCGGATCTTCGGCACCGCGGAGTAGGTCGGCCTCCGTTCGCCTTGGCGCGAGGAAGCCGCCCAGCCTGCCGTTCAAGCGGGCATGTCAGCGCCATCAGGCGATTTCAGCTCCTGGCAGCTTGCCCTAGAGGCGCGAGGGCAGCATCGCCACCCGGCCGGCGAGCGGGATGGGCGCCGCGCGATAGGCCGAGAGGCCGCGGCCGCGGCCGCCGCCCGGCGCGGCATTGGCGAGGACGGGGGCGCGGTCGGCGCCGTTCGAGAGCATGAATCCGCCGCCGGGCTGGCTCGGGCGGAACAGGGGCAGCGCGACCTGGGGCGCGGGCGCGGCCGGGCGCGCCTGCTCCTGCGACCAGGCCGCGGCGATGCGGGCGCGGTAGGGCTCGGCATATTCGGGCGTCTGGGAGTGGTAGGCGGCCGCCGCCGCCATCCAGTCGGCGCGGGTGGATTTCAGCTCGGTCAGGAACCGGGCGGCGTAGCGGGCATTGGCGAGCGGGTCGAAGGCCTCCTCCAGGCTGGCGAAGGCGTTCGGGTGGTGGCGCAGGTTGATCTGCATGCCGCCGATGTCGATGGAGCGCACGCCCTGGGCCTGGAGCGACCGGACGGCGGCAATTGCTGCCGCCTTGTCGGGGAAGAAGCTGCCGCGGCCCTCGGCATTGATGGTCCAGGGCCAGGGCTCGACGGAGCCGGTGGCCGGGTCGCGGCGGCCGGACTCGACGCGGGCGATGGCGGCGAGGAGGCGGGGCGGAAGGCCGGCCTCGCGCTCCGCCGCGGCGACGGCGGCGTCGCACGGGCCCGCGGCCGCGACGGAGGCGAGGGGCTGCAGCAGGACTACGCAGAGGAACAGAAGGCGGCAGGGCATCGCTCGGCATCCCGGGCCCGCGGCGTGCGGGCGGCGGAGAGGCCAGCGCAAGGGGCGTGCCAGGCCGGGGAAGGCGCCGGCGGCTGTGGGGCCCAGGGGTCTTTCGGCCCGTGGCGGGAGGGCGTGAGGAGGGCGGCGCCCTCCTCGCTGCGTCAGGCCGTGGCCAGCACCTGGCTGCGGCGCGTCCAGCCCCGCGGCACCGGGTCGATCGCCGCTTCCGGGCGGCGGGCGTTGCGGGCGGTCTCGACCGCGGCCTGGCTCGGCTCGAAGGCGACGTAGCCGCGGCCCCAGACCGTGCGGATCATCTCCGCCGCGCCGCAATCGGCGAGCTTGCGGCGGAGCTTGCAGACGAAGACGTCAACGATCTTGGAGTCGGGCGCCATGCCGTCGGCATAGAGGCTGCTCATGAAGCGCTCCTTGGTCAGGAGGACGCCCTTGTGCAGCATCAGCGTCTCGAGGAAGTCGAACTCGCGCGCCGTCAAGTTGACGCGGCGGCCATCGACGACGGCGGCGTGCTGCGCCTGGTCGAGCGTGACGTTGCCGCAGACAAGGCGTGCGCTGGTATGGCCGCGGGCGCGCCGGGCCAGCGCCTGGAGGCGGGCGGCGAGCACGCGGAGATGGATCGGGTTGGCCAGCACGTCGTCGGCGCCGGCATGCAGCAGCGCCTCCTCCTCGGCCGGCTGTGGGGTGCGGCCGCAAAGCACGGCGACGGGCAGGTTGAGGCCACGGCGGCGGAGCTCGGCGATCGCGGCCTGGGCCGCGCGCATCGGGCCGTCGATGCGGAGGACGAGGCCGTCATAGGGGCCGCTCAGCGCGAGGGCGGAGGGCAGGTCGTCGAGGGCGTCGATGTCGTCGCAGCGGAAGCCGAGATCGGCGAGGCCGGCGACCAGGATCGCGGCATTGGCCGAAGGGGAGGCAAGAAGGATATGCATGCTCTGCTCCGCCGGTGGGTCGTCTGGGAGGCCGTTGGCGATCACAGGATAGTGTGCAGGATATGGAATACAATCCAATTCGCGTGATGCGTGTACCGGTAACCCTTGCTGTGGCTCTGGCGAAACACCTGGGCGATGCCAGATCGGCGGGGCAAGCAGGGCCCTTCCCTGGACCAGGAGTATGACGATGTTCATTCACAAGCGCCGTGGCTGGGAGATCCCGGACAGCGCAGTGACGCCGGAAGCGCTTGTTTTCGGCCGGCGGGCGGCGCTTCGGGCGGCGGGCCTGGCCGCCATCGGGCTCCCCGGCTTGGCGCGGGCGGCGGACGTTCCGGCGGCCGCGCGCAATCCCCGCTACGAGCCGGGGCGCGCCATCACCGCCGAGCGCGAGGCCACCACCTACAACAACTTCTACGAGTTCGGCACCGACAAGGGCATCTACCGCGCGGCGCAGAAGTTGCCGCTCTCGCCCTGGACGGTGAAGGTGGATGGGTTGGTGGACCGGCCGCGGGAATTCTCGGTCGAGGACCTGGTCAAGGCCATGCCGGTCGAGGAGCGGGTCTACCGGCTGCGATGCGTCGAGGCCTGGTCCATGGTGGTGCCCTGGACGGGCTTCCCGCTCTCGGCGCTGCTCGCGGCGGTCGGCGTGCAGTCGGGCGCGAAATACGTGCGCTTCGAGACGGCGGCGCTGCCGGCGGTGATGCCGGGGCTGCGGCAGTCCTGGTACCCCTGGCCCTATGTGGAGGGCTGCACCATCGAGGAGGCGGGCAACGACCTCTCCTTCCTGGTCGTCGGCGCCTATGGCAAGGCGCTGCAGGCGCAGAACGGCGGGCCGATCCGCTTCCACCAGCCCTGGAAATACGGCTTCAAGGCGGGCAAGTCGCTGACGCGGATCAGCCTCGTCGCCGAGCGGCCGAAGAGCTTCTGGGAGGCGATCCAGCCGCAGGAATACGGCTTTTGGGCCAATATCAATCCCGAGGTGCCGCATCCGCGCTGGAGCCAGGCGAGCGAGCGGGTGCTCGGCACCGGCGAGCGGGTGCCGACGCAGCTCTTCAACGGCTATGGCGAGTTCGTCGCTGGGCTTTACGGCGGCCTGCAGCGGGAGCGGCTCTGGGGCTAGTGGCTTGGTCGTGAGGTGATTCGCCCTGTCGTTCAGGCGGGCAAAGCACTTCCATCAGGGAATCGGCCGGATGGGAGGGTGCCCTAGTCGAGCCTGGCGCCCGAGATCTCGACCAGGCGCTTCCAGCGCGGGGTCTCGGCACGGATTCGGGCGGCGAGCGCCTCCGGCGTCTCGCTGGTGAGCACCCGGTAGCCGAGCGGGCGGAGGCGCTCGACCAGCGCCGGGTCGGCGGCTACCGTCCGCACCGCCTCGTTCAACCGCAGGAGGATCGGCGGGGGCGTGCCGCCGGCGGCCATCACGGCGTTCCAGCTCTGGATGTCGACATCGCCGAGGCCGAGCGAAGAGAGGTCCCTCATCCCCGGCACGTCGGGCAGGAAGGGCAGGCGCTCGGCGCTGCTGACGGCGAGGGGTTTGAAGCGGCCGGCCTCCACATGCGGCATCAGCGCCGGCATCACGTCGAACATCATGTCGATGGTGCCGGCGAGCAGGTCGGAGATGGCCGGGCCGCCGCCGCGATAGGGGACATGGGTGATGCGCGCGCCGGTCGCCTGGTTCACGGCGGCGATGGTCAGGTGGCTGGTGGTGCCGGTGCCGGAGGAGCCCATGGTTACCCGGTCCGGATTGGCCTTCGACCAGGCGATGAGGGCGGCGAAGTCGCTCCAACCGTGCTTCGCCGCCGTCTCGGCATTCACCACGCAAAGCACCGGGCCAGTGGTGACGTTGGAGATGGGTGCCAGGTCCCGCTGCGGGTCGAAGGCCAGCGACTTGTACAGGAAAGGCGCGGCGCAGAGGTTGGAGGCGCCGACCAGGCCGATGATGGAGCCGTCGGCCGGAGATTTCGCCAGGGCATCGGTGCCGATGTTGCCGCCGGCGCCGCCGCGGTTCTCGACGATGACGGCCTGGCCGAGGGCGTGGCCGAGCCGCTCCGCCAGCAGCCGGCCGAGGATGTCGACGGCGCCACCGGGCGGAAAGGGCACGATCAGCCGCAAGGGGCGGCCGCCCGGATTGGGCTGGGCGAGGGCAGGGGCGGCGACCAGCATGGCGCCTGCGGAGAGGATGCTGCGACGTCCCGGCATGGCGTGGCCTCCTGTTTGGCGGAAGGCTACAGCCGTTGGCGGGCCTCGGCGATAACCCTGAGCACGTCCGGCGTCAGGTCGTAGGCGGGAAGCTCCTCCGGCAGCGCCCAGGCGATGGCGGAGACGTCGTCGCCCGGCCGGCCCTCGCCGCCGGCGCGGCGGCCGCAGAAATCGATGATGGTGTAGTGGTAGCGCGTGGCGCCGCCCGGGTCGGTGGTGATGGCATCGACCACGGCGGCCAGCTGCAGCGGGCCGGCCTCGATGCCGGTCTCCTCGAAGAGCTCGCGGCGGGCGGCCGCCTCGGCCCGCTCGCCCAGATGCTGGGCGCCGCCGGGAAGGGACCAGCTGCCGACGCGCGGCGGCTTGCCGCGGCGGGCGAGCAGCACACGGTCCCCGTCGAAGACGATGATGCCGATGCCGACCCAGGGGCGATCCGGGTATTCGCGGACGCTCATCGGGCGGGCGGCGGGGAAGGCGCGGGACGCGGCAGCAGGTCCTCGAGCCGGGGGATGAAGGCCTTCTCCTTCCAGGCGCCGACCTGGTAGGCCCAGTCCCGCCAGCGCGCATTGAGCGGCTCGCTGCCCGGGCCCTCCGCGGCGAGGCGAATCCAGACGGTCTCGCCGTCATGGCTCGGGGCGATGGTGACGGCCATGCCGTCGATGAGGTCGAAGCGGCTCTCGCCCAATGCGGCGCCGGGGCCCTCGGCGGCAGGCTTCACGTCGAGGAAGGTGAGGAACTCGAAGCCCCGCGCCACCTCGTCGAGCGAGACATCGTCGAGCGGGCGCGGATCCTCGGGCTGTTCGAGGCGAAGCTTCGCATCCGCCTCGTCGCCGCGGGCGAGCACCAGCGCCGGCTCACCGCCCCGGCGGATGGTGACGCGGCGGATGCGGTCGGCGGCGATGTTGGCGATGTCGCGGTCGAGCCAGAGCTGTGCATCGGCATCGGCGGGCAGGCGGCCCTCGGCGAGCCAGGCCTGGCTCTCGTTGGGGCGGCGGACATAGGCGCTTTCCGGCACATTGCCCTGGGTGCGGACGCGGCGCCGGCCGATGACCAGCTCGGCAATCGGCTTGTCGTTGGCGGCCAGCACCCGCAGCAGCAGGGCCGTGCTGCCGGGACGGGCCGGGTCCTCGACGCCGAGGCGGTCGTGCTGGCCTGGATCGGCGGTGCGGGGCTCGACAAGGCGCAGTTCGGTCAGGCCGACCAGAAGCTCGCGCACGCGCTCGGGGCGGGTGGGGTAGTTGCCCTTCTGGGGCAGCACCCAGGCCTCGCCCTGGCGGAGCAGGGTCAGCACCGTATCCTGCTTGCGGATCTCCACCTTCGCCGCCTCCGCGAGCCGGGCGGCGAGGTCGGGGAAGGCAAGGCTGGCGGCGGGCGGGGCGACCTCCTGCCGGAGGGCTTGAGGGGTGAGGAGCAGGGCGGCGCCCACCGTCACGATGGCGCCGCCGCCGAGCAGCAGCAGGGTCCGGCGTTGCATGCCTCTCTCCTCAGGCCCGGGCCGCGGCGCGGCGGCGCTGCCGCAGCACCGCGAGGCCGATGGCGAAGGCCGTCAGCAGCGCCGGGACCAGGGCGATGTTGACCAGGCGGAGCGTCGTCTCCAGCCCCTCGATGTCGCGGCGCAGCTCGAGCTGCACGGCGCGGAGCTGGCGGCGGGTGGCGATGATCTCCTCGCGGGCGCGGTCGATCTCGGCGCGCTGCTCGGGGGTGATGACGGCTTGGTTGGCGTTGCGCTCGGCGCCGGGGGCGGTGGGCGTGCCCTGGCGCAGCTCGCGCAGGCGGCGCTCCGTCTCCTCCAGCTTCTGGGTGAGCTGGCGCTCGGTCTGGCGGTACTGGGCGTCGGCGTTGCGGCGGATGTCCTCCACCAGCTCGAAGGGCCGGAGGCTCTCGCCGCGGGAGCGCAGCGAGATCAGCGCGTCGGAGCCGCCGAGCGTGTCGGCGATGTTGGCGACGAGCGCGCCGTTGCCGCTGATGGGCGTCGCCATTTGCTGGCCGAAGAAGTCCTGCATGCGGACCCAGAAGCGGTCCTCCAGGATGTCGCTGTCGTTGATGACGACGAGGTTGGCCGCGCCCTGGCTGCGGGCGAGATGCGCGGGGAAGCCCTCCGGCCGCTGCTGGCCCTCGGCAGGCGCAGGCGGGCCGTCCGGGAAGGCGGAGGGCAGCTCGCCGCGCAGCCGGGCGGCGATGACGTGGCGGGTGCCATCGGCCCGGAAGTCGGCCAGCAGGCGGGCCGGGCTCGGGTCCTGGCTGACGCGGGCGGCGTCCACCACCATGCTCTGCGCGGAGGAGGTGAGCAGCGGGGTGAACTCCACCGTGCTGCCCTCGCGCTTGCGCAGCTCGCCGGCGGAGGCGACCGTGACCTGGTCGAGCTGGGCGATCGAGACCTCCGAGCGGTTCAGGCTGTCGCCCTGCAGGTTGTACCAGGCGAGGTAGTCGACGGCCTGGACGCGGTCACCGGGGCCGGCGCGAACGCGCCAGGCGCCGCGCAGGTCGAGCACCACCTTGTCGGAGGGCGCGTCGACGCCCCAGGCATTCAGCAGGCGGTCGAGGGAGGAGGCGGTGTTGGCCGGCGGCTGGCCGGTCGGGCCGGGGCGCGCGGCCTGGCTCTCGGAATGCGGGTCGACCAGCAGGAAGAGCTTGCCGCCGCGCATGACGAACTGGTCGACGGCGTATTGCGCGGCATCGCCCAGCCCCTGCGGATGGGCGAGGAGAAGGACCTGCACCTCCGGCTCGATCACCTGCGTGTCGAGCGGGATGTCCTTCACGGTGAAGTACTGGCGGAGCTGCGTCATCACCGCGGCCGGCTGGGCGAGCTGGGGCTGGCGCAGCATCAGCGCGCGCGGGTCGCCGTTCAGCGGCAGGGGCGACATGACGCCCATGGTCGGGCGACGCGGGTTGGAGAGCTCGTAGACCAGGCGCGTCAGGTCGGCCTCGAGGAAGCGCTCGCGGTCAGGCTGGAAGAAGGCCAGCACCCGCTCGTCATCGACGAGGTTGGTGCCGGCCAGGCCGAAATAGACCTGCTCGCCGGACTGGTCGACGGGGACGCCCTGCAGGCCATAGGCCATGGCGCGGTCCTCGGTCTCGGAGAAGGGCTCGGGGTCGAGGACCTCGAGCTTCACCTTGCCGTTCGAGAGCGAGACGTATTCCGCCAGCATCTCCCGCACCCGGTCGGCATAGGCGCCGTACATCGGGACCTCGGCCCCGAGGCGGCGCGAGTAGAAGAGGCGCAGCGTGATCGGGTCCTGCAGGCCGGCGAGGATCTGCCTCGTGCCGCCGGAGAGGGTGTAGAGGCCCTGGCTCGTCAGGTCGATGCGGGCGCGCGGCAGCAGCCGGTCGGCCAGCATGTTGACGCCGATCGCCAGCACGGCGGCGGCCAGAAGGCCGAGCGCGGAGGTGCCGAGGCGGCGGCTGCCGCGGCGCGGGGCAGGCAGGGTAGTCTCGCTCATGGTGCTAGTCCGCCTTCCGGTGGTCGAGCAGGACGGCGTTCAGGAACAGGAAGAAGCCGATGAAGCTGGCGAAGTAGATGATGTCCCGCGCCGCGATGATGCCGCGGGTGAAGCCGCCGAAGCGATCGGCCACCGACAGGCCGCGGGCGATCTCGGCCAGCACCGGCAGGCGGCTGTCGAGGAATTCGGTGACGACCGGGCTGCCGGCGGCGGCGAAGACGAAGCAGAAGGCGACAGCGAGGACGAAGGCGATCACCTGGTTCCGCGTCAGCGCCGAGATGGCGGCGCCGAGTGCCAGGTAGGCGCCGGCGACCAGCAGGCAGCCGACATAGCCCGAGAGGATCACGCCATTGTCGGGCGAGCCGAGGAGGTTGACCGTGATCACCAGTGGGAAGGTCAGGGCGAGCGCGATGCCGCAGAAGGCCCAAGCGGCGAGGAACTTGCCGAGCACGGCGGCCCATTGCGGCATGGGGAGCGTCAGCAGCAGCTCAATAGTGCCGAGGCGGCGCTCCTCCGCCCAGAGGCGCATGGTCAGCGCCGGGACGAGGAAGAGGAAGAGCCAGGGCACGAAGGAGAAGAAGGGGATGAGGTCGGCCTGGCCGCGGTTGAAGAAATTCCCCAGCGTGAAGGTCAGCGCCCCGGCCAGGACCAGGAAGATGACGATGAAGACGGTGGCGACGGGCGTGGCGAAGTAGCCGGCCAGCTCGCGCCGGGCGACGATCAGGGCCGCGCGCATCAGGCGGCCTCCTGCCCGAGGGTCAGGCGGCGGAAGACGTCGTCGAGGCTGCGTCCCCGCTCCTCCAGCACGGAGGGCGGCGCGTCCACCACCAGCCTGCCGCGGGCGATGATGATGGCGCGGGTGCAGACGGCGCCGACCTCCTCCAAGATGTGGGTGCTGATGACGATGGCCTTCTCAGGCGCCATGCGGCGGATCAGCGCGCGCACCTCGTGCTTCTGGTTGGGGTCGAGGCCGTCGGTCGGCTCATCCAGCACCAGGACGGGCGGGTCGTGCAGCAGGGCCTGGGCCAGGCCGACGCGGCGCTTGAAGCCCTTGGAGAGGGTCTCGATCGGCTGCAGGCGGACGCCCTCGAGCTGGGTGAGGGCCATGGCATGGGCGGTCCGGTCGGCGAGCTCGCCCCCCCGGTAGCCACGGATGCGGCCGGTGAAGGCGAGGAAGCCCCCGACCGTCATCTCCGGATAGGTCGGCGCGCCCTCGGGCAGGAAGCCCAGGTTGCGCTTCGCCTGGACGGGCTGGTCCACCACATCGGCGCCGCAGATGCGGGCGGTGCCGGCGGTGGGGGGCATGAAGCCGGCCAGCATCCGCATGGTGGTCGATTTCCCGGCGCCGTTCGGGCCGAGGAAGCCGAGCACCTCGCCCCGTTCGACGCTGAAGGAGATGTCGTCCACCGCGGTGAAGCCGGCGAAGCGTTTCGTCAGGCGCTCGATCTCAATCAGCGCGGCCAAGGCGGAACCCCCACTATGCACCCGGCGGCGGGACTTACCGGGATGTACCGGCTTTGCAAGACCCCTGCGGTTTAACCTGCCCGCAAGGTCTCCATCGCCGCCTCCTTGCCGAAGAGGCGAAGCAAGAGGCGGACGGCTTGGCCGCGGGGGGCGGTCAGCGTTGGGTCCTTTTCGAGGAGGAGGGCGGCGTCGCGGTTGGCCATGGTCACGAGGCCGTCCTGCGCCTCCGCCTCCGGCAGGCCGAGGCGGAAGACGGGGGCGCCGGACTGGCGGGTGCCAAGCGCCTCCCCGCCGCCGCGCAGGCGGAAATCGGCGTCCGCAATGGCAAAGCCATCCTCCGTGTCGCGGAGGATCAGCAGCCGCTCGCGGGAGGCAAGGCCGAGCGCCTCATCATAGAGCAGCATGCAGTAGCTGGCCTCGGCCCCGCGGCCGACCCGGCCGCGCAGCTGGTGAAGCTGGGCGAGGCCGAAATGGTCGGCATGCTCCACCACCATCACCGTCGCCTCCGGCACGTCGACGCCGACCTCGATGACGGTGGTGGCGACCAGCAGCCTGGTCCGGCCGGCGGCGAAGTTGCGGATGGCCTGCTCGCGGATGTCGGGGTCGAGCCGGCCATGGGCGAGGCCGACCTGGCCGGGGAAGCGCTCGGACAACTCGGCGAAGCGGGTCTCGGCGGCGGCCATGTCAACCAGCTCCGATTCGGCGACATGGGGGACAACCCAGTAGACCCGGGCGCCGCGCTCCATCGCCCGGCCAATGCCGGCGACCACCTCGGGCAGGCTGCGGAGGCCGTGCAGGGTGGTGGTGATGGGCTGGCGCCCGGCCGGCTTGCCGGCGAGGCGGGAGACGGCCATCTCGCCCCACTGCGTCAGCAGCAGGGTGCGGGGGATGGGCGTCGCCGTCATCACCAGCATGTCCGCCTCGCCGCCCTTCTCGGCCAGCAGCAGGCGTTGGGCGACGCCGAAGCGGTGCTGCTCGTCGACCACGGCGAGGCCGAGGTCGCGGAAGGCGACGCCCTCCTGGAACAGGGCGTGGGTGCCGATGGCGATCTGGACGGAGCCGCTGGCGAGGCCGGAGAGGACGCGCCTGCGCTGGGCGCCCTTCACGCTGCCGGCCAGCAGCTCCACCCGAACGCCGGCCGGGGTGCAGAGGCGGCCGAGGGTGCGGGCATGCTGGCGGGCGAGGAGCTCGGTCGGGGCCATCAGCGCCGCCTGGGTCCCGGCCTCGACGGCGCGCAGCATGGCCAGCGCCGCCACCAGCGTCTTGCCGGCGCCGACATCGCCCTGCAGCAGGCGAAGCATCCGGTGCGGGGCGGCGAGGTCCGCATCGATCTCGCGCAGCGCATGGGCCTGGGAGGGGGTGAGGGGATGGCCGAAGGCGGCCAGCGCCTGGCTGCGGAGGTGGCCGTCGCCCTCCAGCTTGCGGCCGGGGCGCTGGCGGACCCGGCGGCGGACCAGGGCAAGGGCGACCTGCCCGGCCAGGGCCTCGTCATAGGCCAGGCGGGTGCGGTGGATGGGGGGCGGCGCGCTCTCCGGGGCCTGCACGGCGCGCAGCGCCGGGGCGAAGCCGAGCCAGCCCTCGCGGCGGAGCAGGGCGGGGTCGTGCCATTCCGGCATGGGCGGGATGCGGTCGAGGGCCGGGCCCATCGCCTTGGCGACCTGGCCCGTGCGCAGGCCCTGGACGAGGGGCCATACGGGTTCGAGCTCCGGTAGCCCCTCCGGGCCGGTGGCGGTAAGGGGATTGATCATCGAATAGGCGCCGGCCTCGGATTTCACCTTCCCGGCTAGAAGGCGCTCCGTGCCCGCCGGCATGAGCTGGCGGAGCCATTCGAGCCGGCCGTTGATGAAGCGGACCAGCAGCGGCTTGCCGCCGGCCTCGGCGCGGACCTCCACATAGCCCCGGCCGGTGCGGGACCGGGCGGCGCGGTGGCCGACGACCAGGGCGGGGAGGATGACCTCGGCGTCGGGCGGGGCGTCGGCCGGGCTCTCGATGCGGGTGCGGGTGGCGTAGCGCTCCGGCAGATGGAACAGGAGGTCGAGCACGCGGCCGCCGCCCACCGCCTCAGCCATGCGCTTGGCGATCTGCGGACCCACGCCCGGCAGGCTGCCCAAGGGGGAGAGGAGCGGGGTAAGGTCTTGCTCTTCCGGATTCATCGCATGGAACCGCTGATGCGGCTGCCGCGTCGGGCTGACAGGATTCCCATGCGCCTCTATATGCCAGCCCCCAGGCCAGACAGCGACATGCCCAGCGATCCCTCCGCCTCCGTACCGACCGAGCTCGATCCCCGGCGCCGCCGGCTGCTCTTCCGCGCCCGCCACCGCGGCACGAAGGAGGCCGACCTGATGATCGGTGCCTTCGTCGAGCGTCTGGTCGCCGGCTTCTCCGAGACGGAGCTGGATGAGCTGGAGGCGGTGCTCGAATACCCCGATGTCGACCTGTCGGACTGGCTCACCGGCCGCCGCCCGATCCCGGAGGAGTGCCGGACGCCGATGCTGGATCGCATGGCCGTCGAATGCGCCAGCCCGGGCGCCGGCCTGCCGGCGGGCCTGCGCCGGCCATGAGCGAGGCGGAGACGGCAACCCGCGGCCTCACCGTCCATAGCGCCCCGGAGGGGTTCGACGCCCTGCTGCTGGCGCGGCGGCGGGCCGAGTCCGAGGCGCCGATCCTGCATGTCTGCCGCGACGACGCCCGCACCGCGAGGCTGATCGAGGCGCTGGCCTTCTTCGCCCCGGATGTCGAGGTGCTGCGCTTCCCGGCCTGGGACTGCCTGCCTTATGACAGGGTCTCGCCCAATCCGGAAATCGTCGCCGAGCGGGTCTCGACCCTGACCCGGCTGCTGGAGACGGGGGAGCGGCCGCGGATCGTCGTCAGCACGGTCAACGCGCTGGTGCAGAAGGTGCCGCCGCGGGCGGCCTTCTCCGGGGCGACGCTGCTGCTGCGGAGGGGTGGCCGGGTGAAGCCCGAGGCGCTGACCGCCTTCCTGGAGGCCAACGGCTATGGCCGGTCCGGCACCGTGATGGAGCCGGGCGAGTATGCGGTGCGCGGCGGGATCATCGACCTCTTCCCGGCCGGCGAGGCGGACCCGATCCGCCTCGACCTGTTCGGCGACGAGATCGACAGCCTGAGGCGCTTCGACACCGGCACGCAGCGGAGCGGCGCGGCGCTGGCGGAGCTCTGGCTGCGGCCGGTGGGCGAGGTCTTCCTCGACGCCGATTCGATCAGCCGCTTCCGCGCGGCCTGGCGCGACCTCTTCGGCAATGCCGCCGCCGAGGACCCGCTCTATGTCTCGGTGAGCGCGGGGCGGAAGCACCCCGGCATGGAGCACTGGGCCGGGCTCTTCCATGAGCGGATGGAGACGCTGCTCGACTACCTGCCCGGCGCCTCGGTCAGCCTCGACCACCAGTCGGAGGATGTGCTCGCGGCGCGGCTCGAGATGATCGCCGACCATTACGAGGCGCGGCGCGCGCCGGTCAGGGCGCATGAAGGGGAGGTGCCCTATCGGCCGGCGCCGCCGGGGACGCTCTACCTCACCCGGCGCGGCTGGGACGGGATGCTGGCCGAAGGGCCGCTCCTGCGCTTCTCGCCCTTCGGCCAGGCTGACGGCTCCGAGGGGGTCGAGGCCGGCGGGCGGCCGGGGCGGCTCTTCACCGAGGCCCGCACCGCGGGGCATAACGTCTTCGCCGCCTATGCCGAGCACGCCGAGGCGATGGTCAAGCAGGGCCGGCGGCCGGTGGTCGCGGCCTGGACCCGGGGCTCGCGGGAGAGGCTGGGCAACCTGCTGCGGGAGAACGGCGTCGCCGCCGAGCCGGTGGAGAGCCTCGCGGAACTGGGCAGGCTGCCGAAGGGCGTGGTGGGGCTTGCCGTCCTCGGGCTGGAGCGGGGCTTCCTGGCGCCGCCGCAGGCGACGGGCCTCGGCTTCGGCCTGTCCGTCGTCGGCGAGCAGGATCTGCTCGGCGAGCGCATCGCCCGGCCGCCGCGGCGGCGGAAGCGCGCGGACCAGTTCATCGCCGATGCGACGGGGATCGAGCAGGGCGACCTCGTCGTCCACCAGGACCATGGCATCGGGCGGTATGACGGGCTCTCGACCATCGAGGTGAACGGCGCGCCGCATGACTGCCTGCGGCTGCTCTACGACGGCGGCGACAAGCTTTTCGTCCCGGTCGAGAACATCGAGGTGCTGTCGCGCTTCGGGACGGAGACGGCGGGGGTTGCGCTCGACAAGCTCGGCGGCTCCTCCTGGCAGTCGCGCAAGGCGAAGGCCAAGCAGCGGATCCAGGACATGGCCGGGCAGCTCATCCGCATCGCCGCCGAGCGGCAGCTGCGCGAGGGCGTGCTGGCGACGCCGCCGGAAGGCAGCTTCGACGAATTCTGCGCCCGCTTCCCCTTCGCCGAGACCGAGGACCAGCAGCGCGCCATTGCCGACGTGCTGGAGGACCTGGCCTCCGGCCGCCCGATGGACCGGCTGATCTGCGGCGATGTCGGCTTCGGCAAGACCGAGGTGGCGCTGCGGGCGGCCTTCGTCGTCGCCATGTCGGGCGTGCAGGTCGCGATCGTCGTGCCGACCACGCTGCTGGCACGGCAGCACTACCGCAGCTTCTCGGCCCGCTTTGCCGGGCTGCCGGTGAACGTCGCGCAGCTCTCCCGCATGGTGACGGCGAAGGAGGCGGCGAAGGTGAAACAGGGGCTGCAGGACGGCACCATCAACATCGTCGTCGGGACCCATGCGCTGCTGGCCAAGGGGGTGGAGTTCGCCGATCTCGGCCTCGTCATCGTCGACGAGGAGCAGCATTTCGGCGTCGCCCACAAGGAGCGGCTGAAGAACCTCAAGACCGACGTGCATGTGCTGACGCTGTCGGCGACGCCGATCCCGCGCACCCTGCAGCTGGCGCTGACCGGCGTGCGGGAGATGAGCCTGATCGCCACCCCGCCGGTCGACCGGCTGGCGGTGCGCACCTTCATCATGCCCTGGGACGGCGTGGTGCTGCGCGAGGCGATCCAGCGCGAGCGCTTCCGCGGCGGGCAGATCTTTTGCGTGGTGCCGCGGCTCGAGGACATGGCGAAGGTCTCCGACCGGATGCGGGAGATCGTGCCCGAGGCGCGCATCGTCGAGGCGCATGGGCAGATGGCGCCGACCCGGCTCGAGCAGGTGATGACCGAGTTCGGCGACGGCAAGCACGACATCCTGCTCTCGACCAATATCGTCGAGAGCGGGCTCGACATGCCGGCGGTGAACACGCTGATCATCCACCGGGCCGACATGTTCGGCCTCGGCCAGCTCTACCAGCTGCGCGGGCGGGTCGGGCGCGGCAAGCAGCGGGGCTATGCCTATCTCACCTGGCCGCCCTCGCACCGGCTCTCGGCCGCGGCGCAGAAGCGGCTGGAGGTCATGCAGACGCTCGACAACCTCGGCGCCGGCTTCACCCTCGCCTCGCACGACCTCGACCTCCGCGGCGCCGGCAACCTGCTGGGCGACGAGCAGAGCGGGCATATCCGCGAGGTCGGCATCGAGCTCTACCAGCAGATGCTGGAGGATGCCGTCGCCGACCTGAAGGCGGGGCAGGGGCGGAAGAAGAAGTCCGAGGGCGACTATGCCCGGGAGTTCACGCCGAACATCAATCTCGGCCTGCCGGTGCTGATCCCGGAGGAGTATGTGCGGGACCTGCCGGTGCGGCTCGGCCTCTACCGGCGCATCGGCTCGCTGGCGGGCGAGGCGGAGGTGGAGGCGATGGCGGCCGAGCTCGCCGACCGCTTCGGGCCGCTGCCGGCGGAGGTGGAGAACCTGCTGCAGGTGGTCGCCATCAAGTCGCTCTGCCGCGCCGCCGGCGTCGAGAAGCTGGATGCGGGACCGAAGGGCGTGGTGCTCAGCTTCCATCGCAACCAGTTCCGCAACCCGGGCGGGCTGATCGCCTGGGTGACGGCGCAGAAGGGGCTGGTGAAGCTGCGGCCGGACCACAAGCTGGCCCTGCTGCGGGAGATGGAGCTGCCGCAGCGCATCCGCGTGGCGAAGGAGTTGCTCGGGGCACTGGTGAAGGTGGTCGCGCAGGCGAAGGCCGCCTAGGCGGGCGCCGACAGCCCCGCGCAGAGGAAGGGCAGGATTTCCGCCACAGCGCGCTCGAAATCGCCGCTGTCGCAGGCGCCGCCGGACATGGCTTCGAGCCGGCCGGTGCGGAGCAGGGTGTAGCGATAGGCGCCCATCATGAAGTAGAGGCGCCAGCACAGCACCTCATGCGGCAGGTGGGGCAGGATGCGGGCGAACTCCGCCACATAGGCGAGCGTCGTCTCGTCATAGACGGCGCTCAGCACCTCCTTGGCGATGTCGTCCGGCTCGGTGTGCAGCCGGGCATGCATGCGCATGGTGGCGCGGCCCTCCGGCGTCCGGCCGTTCAGCATGAAGGGGGTGACAAAGCTGCGGACCAGCGCCTCCAGCGGGATCAGCGCCGGCCCGTATTGCGCCCGGGCCTCGGCAAGGGCGCGGCGGCGGGCCTCGGTGACCTGCTCTGCGCCGCGGCGATAGGCGGCTTTGAACAGCTCCCGCTTCGCGCCGAAATGGTAGTGGAGCTGGGCGAGGTTCACCCCCGCGGCCTGGGCGATGGCGCGGGTGGAGGCAGCGGCATAGCCATGCTCGGCAAAGAGCGCCTGGGCTCGGTCGAGGATCCGCTCCCGCGCGCTGGGGGCGGCGTCGGCAGGCTTCGGCTTGTCGGTCAACGCGGCCCCTCTGCTCCGCCGGCGCGCCTTGACAGGGGCGGCGCCGGGTATCGAGATATGGTCGAACGACCGACTGCCTGGCAAGGGAGGGGCGCCATGCCGCTGCACGGGCTGAACCACTACACCATCCGGACGACCGACCTGGAGCGGACCAAGGATTTCTACGTGGACGTCCTCGGCCTCGAGATCGGCTACCGGCCGCCGCTCGGCTTCGAGGGCTACTGGCTCTATTGCGGCGGGGAGCCCACCGTCCACCTCATCGGCCCGCGGGAGCGGGATGCACATCTGGCGCGCGAGCCGGGGCCGACAGGGCTGCTCGACCACATTGCCTTCTCCTGCACGGGACTTGCCGAGATGAAGGCGAGGCTGGCTGCCCGGGGTATCGAGCATGAGGAACGAGTGATCCCGCGCGACCGGCAGACTCAGCTTTTCCTCTTCGACCCGGATGGGGTGGCGGTGGAGCTCAACTACCCGCCGAGCGAGACGGCTTAGGCGGCATGGAGCGGGCTTGGCACCAGATCGCCCTCGAGGTGCTGAAGGCGAACGATGTCCGCCTCATCCCCTATGTGCCGGACAATGTGCTGAAGCCGCTGATCGCGGCGCTGCATGCCGACCCTTTCTTCCACGCCTTCACCGTGGCGCGGGAGGAGGAGGCGGTGGGCATCGTCGCCGGGGCCTGGATGGCGGGCACCAGGGGCATGGTGCTGATGCAGACGAGCGGCTTCGCCACGCTCGCCAATGTGCTGGCGAGCCTGCCCTGCGCCTTCCAGATCCCGGTGCTGCTGATGATCAGCGAGCGGGGGACGATGGGCGAGTTCAACCTCGGCCAGGCGGCGGTGTGGCGGACGATGCGGCCGACGCTGGAGGCGCTGGCGATGGAGCACCACGTGGTCACCCGACTCGACGAGTGCGAGTTCGTCATGGACCGCACCATCCGCCAGGCGCATCTGACGCAGATGCCGGCGGCGCTGATCCTCTCGCCGCTGCTGACCGGCGGCAAGGCCGTGACGCGGCAGGTGGTGGCATGATTGCGGCGCACAATGCCAAGCGGATGTACCGCTTCGACCTCATGCAGCGGCTGGTGGCCCGGCTGGAGCACGAGGAAGCGGTGATAGGCGGCATCGGCAACACCAATTTCGACCTGTGGTCCGCCGGGCACCGGGCGCAGAATTTCTACATGCTGGGCAGTATGGGGCTCGCCGTGCCGATCGCCCTCGGCGTGGCGCTGGCACAGCCGCAGCGCAAGGTCTTCGCCCTGGAGGGCGATGGCTCGCTGCTGATGCAGCTCGGCTGCCTCGCCACCGTCGCCACGCTGGCGCCGAGGAACCTGGCGATCCTCGTTTTGGACAACGGGATGTACCAGATCACTGGCGGGCAGGAGACGCCGGCGGCGCGAGCGGATTTCGCTGCCATCGCCCGGGGCTGCGGCCTTGCCGGCGCGGCCTGGGCGGCGGACGAGGCGGATTTCGAGCGGCAGGTTGCGAATTGCCTCGCCACCGACGGACCGCATTTCATCGCGGTGAAGCTGGATGACCAGCCGCCCGTGACGCAGACGGAGCGCGATCCCCCGCAGATCCGCGACCGGTTCATGCGGGGGATGGGGGCGAAGCGGAGCAGGCTCCCCGGCTAGGCCCGCTTCCGCTTCTTCACCGGTGCGGCTTGCGCCAGCAGCGGCGCGAGGAAGCGGCCGGTATGGCTCTCCTCCGTCGCTGCCACATCCTCCGGCGTGCCGGCCGCGACGATGCGGCCGCCGCCGTCGCCGCCCTCGGGGCCGAGGTCGAGCAGCCAGTCGGCGGTCTTGATGACCTCGAGGTTGTGCTCGATCACCACCACCGTGTTGCCGGCATCGACCAGCTGGTGCAGCAGCTCCAGCAGCTTCCGCACATCCTCGAAATGCAGGCCCGTGGTCGGTTCGTCGAGGATGTAGAGGGTGCGGCCGGTGGCGCGGCGCGACAGCTCCTTCGAGAGCTTGATGCGCTGCGCCTCGCCGCCCGACAGCGTCGTCGCCTGCTGGCCGAGATGGATGTAGCCGAGGCCCACCTCGCGCAGCACCTTCAGCTTCTCATGGATGGCGGGGACGGCGGAGAAGAACTCGCAGCCCTCGTCCACCGTCATCTCCAGCACGTCGGCGATGGACTTGCCGCGGAACTTCACCTCCAGCGTCTCGCGGTTGTAGCGCTTGCCCTTGCAGGCGTCGCAGGTGACGTAGACATCCGGCAGGAAGTGCATTTCGATCTTGACGAGGCCGTCGCCGCAGCAGGCCTCGCAGCGGCCGCCCTTCACGTTGAAGCTGAAGCGGCCGGGCTTGTAGCCGCGGCCGCGGCTCTCCGGCAGCTCGGAGAACCAGTCGCGGATCGGGGCGAAGAGGCCGGTATAGGTCGCCGGGTTGGAGCGCGGCGTGCGGCCGATCGGCGACTGGTCGATGTCGATGATCTTGTCGAGCTGCTCCAGCCCCTCGATCTTCTCGTGCGGGCCGGGGACGGTGCCGGCGCCCATCAGCCGGCGGGCAGCCGCCTTGTAGAGCGTCTCGATCACCAGCGTCGACTTGCCGCCGCCGGAGACGCCGGTGATGCAGGTGAAGGTGCCGAGCGGGAATTCCGCCGTGACGTTCTTCAGGTTGTTGCCGGTCGCGCCGGCGACCTTCACCGCGCGCTTGCGGTCGATCTTGCGGCGCGCCGCCGGCACCTCGATCCGCCGCCGGCCGGCGAGGTAGTCGCCGGTGAGGCTGGCAGGGTTGGCGGCCACCTCGGCGGGCGTGCCCTGCGCGATGACGCGGCCGCCGCCGGCGCCGGCGGCGGGACCGATATCGACCAGGTGGTCGGCGGCGCGGATCGCATCCTCGTCGTGCTCGACGACGAGGACGGTGTTGCCGATGTCGCGCAGGCGGCGAAGCGTCGTCAGCAGCCGCTCGTTGTCGCGCTGATGCAGGCCGATGCTCGGCTCGTCCAGCACGTAGAGCACGCCGGTGAGGCCGCTGCCGATCTGTGAGGCGAGGCGGATGCGCTGGCTCTCGCCGCCGGAGAGCGTCGCCGAGGAGCGGCCGAGGGAGAGGTAGTCAAGCCCGACATCGACGAGGAATTTCAGCCGCTCCGCGATCTCCTTCAGGATACG
This sequence comes from Belnapia sp., assembly GCF_059504005.1. NCBI lineage: Bacteria > Pseudomonadati > Pseudomonadota > Alphaproteobacteria > Acetobacterales > Roseomonadaceae > Belnapia > Belnapia sp. The sequence continues at coordinate 33,845 of NZ_JCACHU010000166.1, forward strand.
GCGGGCAATCTCCTGGCGCTGCGGCGTCAGCGTGTCGAAGACGGTGCCGAACCACTGCTCGCAGTCGCGGATGGAGAGCCGCGCCGCCTCGCCGATATGGCGGCCGGCGACCTTGACCGAGAGCGCTTCCGGCTTCAACCGGTAGCCGTTGCAGGCGGGGCAGGGCTTGGCGGCCTGGTAGCGCGAGAGGTCCTCGCGGACCCAGGGGTTGTCCGTCTCGCGGTAGCGGCGCTCGAGGTTCGGCAGCACGCCCTCGAAGGGCTTCTTCACGTCATAGCTGCGGAGGCCGTCCTTGTAGCGGAGCGTGACGACTTCCTCGCCCGTGCCGTGCAGGATGGCGTTGCGGATCTTGGCCGGCAGGTCGCCCCAGGGCGTCGCGGTCGAGACCTTGTAGTGGCGGGCGAGGCTTTCCAGCGTCTGGTCGTAATAGGGCGACTGCGCACCGGACCAGGGGGCGACGGCGCCCTCGGCCAGCGTGCGGAGATCGTCGGGAACGACCAGCATGGGGTCGAAGAAGGTCTGGGTGCCGAGCCCGTCGCAAGTCGGGCAAGCGCCCTGCGGGCTGTTGAAGGAGAAGAGCCGCGGCTCGATCTCCTCGATGGTGAAGCCAGATTCGGGGCAGGCGAATTTGGCGCTGAAGACGGTGCGCTCGGCGGTATCCGCGTTCTCGGCATAGGCGATGCCGTCGGCGAGGGCGAGCGCGGTCTCGAAGCTGTCGGCGAGCCGCGGCGCGATGCCCTCGCGGACCACGATGCGGTCCACCACCACCTCGATGTCGTGCTTCAGCTTCTTGCTGAGCGCCGGCACCTCGGCGATCTGGTAGAGCGTGCCGTTGACCTTTACCCGCTCGAAGCCGCGGCGCTGGAACTCGGCGAGCTCCTTCTTGTACTCGCCCTTCTTGCCGCGGACGGCGGGGGCGAGCAGCAGCAGCCGCGTACCCTCGGGCATCGCCATGACGCGGTCGACCATCTGGGAGACGGTCTGCGCCTCGATAGGCAATCCGGTCGCCGGGCTGTAGGGCACGCCGACGCGGGCCCAGAGCAGGCGCATGTAGTCGTGGATCTCGGTGACGGTGCCGACGGTCGAGCGCGGGTTGTGGCTCGTCGTCTTCTGCTCGATGGAAATGGCCGGGCTCAGCCCCTCAATGCTGTCCACGTCCGGCTTCTGCATGAGCTGCAGGAACTGCCGCGCATAGGCGGACAGCGACTCGACATAGCGGCGCTGCCCCTCGGCATAGATCGTATCGAAGGCGAGCGAGGATTTGCCGGAGCCGGACAGGCCGGTGATGACCGTCAGCGTGCCGCGCGGGATGTCGAGGTCGAGATTCTTCAGGTTGTGCGTGCGTGCGCCGCGGATGCGGAGGGAGCCGGCGCCTGAGAGGGGGGTGGGGGTGACCATGCGAGGTGGTGCTCCACGGGGCGCGCGGCCCGCGTTCGCCTTGTGTTCTGGCAGTGATGACATTATATGGGACTGGCGGGAAGGGCTTTCGGCAGGCATGGTCCTTCCCCTTCAGGTTCCAGGGATTCGGACGGCATGGCCGGCAGCGTCAACAAGGTGATCCTCGTGGGCAATCTGGGGCGTGACCCCGAGGTCCGCAACATGCAGTCGGGCGACCGGGTGGTGAGTTTCTCCATCGCCACCAGCGAGTCCTGGGCCGACCGCGCCTCGGGCGAGCGGAAGGAGAAGACCCAGTGGCACCGGATCGCCATCTTCAATCAGAAGCTCGGCGAGATCGCCGAGAAGTACCTGAAGAAGGGCAGCAAGGTCTATCTCGAAGGCCAGCTCGAGAGCCGGAAATACACCGACAAGGACGGCAATGAGCGCGAGGTCACCGAGGTGGTGCTCAGCCGCTTCCGCGGCGAGCTGACCCTGCTCGACGGCCGCGGCGGCGCCGGCGGCGAGATGGGCGAGGGCGGCGGCAGCGGCTTCGGCGGCGGCGGGCGGTCCTCGGGCGGATACGAGCGTTCCGGCGGGGGCGGTGCCTCGCGCGGCGGTGGCGGTTGGGACAAGCCGAAGGGCGGGGCGAGCGACCTCGACGACGACATCCCCTTCTGATTCTGCGCCTCGTCAGCGGAAGTCGCGGCTGCCCGGCAGCGGCGCCTTCGGCCTGCGGTTGCCCGGCTCCGGCCGGCGCACCTCGTCGGCATGGCCGAGATTGCGCTCCGCCCAGGCGGCGTCTCCCGCCTTGACCAGCCCATCCAGCAGGTCGGAGCGGTCGACCAGCCGGCGGACGACCAGGTGGATGATCGGCACCTCGGCGCGCTCCGCCTCCCGCTCGACCCTGCCCTCCGCCACCAGCAGCCGGCCGGCGACCAGCGCCGCCCGGTCCCGCGCGACGATGTCGGGATAGACGACGAGGTTGCCGGTGCCGAACTCGTCCTCCACGGTCAGGAAGACGATGCCCTTGGCCGAGCCCGGCCGCTGCCGCATCAGCACCAGCCCCGGCAGGCGCAGCACCGTCCCGGCCCGCACCGTGCCGAGCTGGCGCGTATCGGCCAGGTGCAGCGCCTCCAGCCGCGGCCGCAGCAGGGCCAAGGGGTGGCGCCGCAGGGTGAGGCCGGTCGACTGGTAGTCCCAGACCACCGTCTCCCCCTCTTCCGGGGCAGCGAGCGGGACCTCGGGCTCCGGCAGCAGCCCGGCGCGGCCGGCCATGGCGGCTTCGGGTGAATCCCGGGCGATGGCGAAGAGCGGCAGGTCTTGCGGCCCGCTGGCGATGCCGCGCGCCGCCCAGGCCGCCTGCCGCCGCGGCACCCCAGTGCCGGCGAAGGCATCCGCCGCGGCCAGCGCCTCGATCGCCCGGCGCCCGAGGCCGCCGCGCCAGGCAAGGTCCTCGACTGTTTCGAAGGGCGCCCCGTTCCGCGCCAGGCGGGCTGCGACGATTGCCTCCGCCTCCGCCTCCGCCAGCCCCGCCACCAGCCGCAGGCCGAGCCGCAGGGCGAGCCGGTCCGGCCCCGCCGCCGCCGGCTCCAGCGCGCAGTCCCAGATGCTGGCATTCACGTCGACGGGCCGCACCTCCACCCCGTGCTCCCGCGCGTCGCGGACGATTTGCGCCGGGGCGTAGAAGCCCATCGGCTGGCTGTTCAGCAGGGCGCAGGCGAAGACGCCCGGGTGGTGGCACTTGATCCAGCTCGAGGCATAAACGAGCAGGGCGAAGCTCGCCGCGTGGCTTTCGGGGAAGCCGTAGCTGCCGAAGCCGTCGATCTGCGAGAAGACCCGCTCGGCGAAGTCCCACGCATAGCCGCGCCGCACCATGCCGTCCACCAGCCGGTCGCGGTAGCGGTTGACGCCGCCCGTCATGCGGAAGGTCGCCATGGAGCGGCGGAGCTGGTCGGCCTCCTCCGGGGTGAAGCGGGCGGCGACGATGGCAAGGCGCATGGCCTGCTCCTGGAAGAGCGGCACGCCGAGCGTTTTCTCCAGCACCTGCTTCAGCTCGTCCGGCTCGCCATGCTCCGGGTCGGGCGAGGGGTAGGCAACCTGCTCCAGCCCCTGCCGACGCCGCAGGTAAGGATGCACCATGTCGCCCTGGATCGGCCCCGGCCGGACGATCGCCACCTGCACGACGAGGTCGTAGAATTGCTCGGGCTTCAGCCGCGGCAGCATGTTCATCTGCGCCCGGCTCTCGACCTGGAAGACGCCGAGGCTGTCCGCCCGCCTCAGCATTCCATAGGTCTGCGGGCAGTCCTGCGGCAGCGCGGCGAGGTCGTTGAAATCCCGCAGCCGGTGCCGCCGCAGCAGCTCGAGCCCGCGCCGGAGGCAAGAGAGCATGCCGAGCCCCAGCACATCCACCTTGAGGATGCCGAGCGCGTCGATGTCGTCCTTGTCCCATTCGAGGACGGTGCGCCCGTCCATTGCCGCCCGGCCGACCACGGCGAGTTCCGTCAGCTTGCCGCGGGTGATGGCGAAGCCGCCGACATGCGTTGCCGTGTGGCGGGGGAAGTCGAGCAGCTCCTCGGCCAGTTCCAGGGCCAGGCCGAGCCGCGCATCGCCCGGCTCGATCCCCACCGAGGCGGCGAGCTCCGCCAGCGGCATCTCCCGCCCCGGTCCCCAGCTCGCCTTGGCGAGGCGCGCGGTGACGTCCTCGCTCAGCCCCATCGCCTTGCCCACCTCGCGGATGGCGCTGCGCGTGCGGTAGCGGATGACGGTGGCGCAGATCGCCGCGCGGTCCCGTCCGTAGCGCGCGTAGAGGTGCTGGATCACCCGCTCGCGCCGCTCATGCTCGAAGTCGATATCGATGTCGGGCGGTTCGCCCCGGCTTTCCGAAATGAAGCGCTCGAAGAGCAGGTCATGCTTCGCCGGGTCGACGGCGGTGATGCCGAGCACGAAGCAGACCACCGAATTCGCTGCCGAGCCGCGGCCCTGGCAGAGGATCCCTTCGCCGCGGGCGAAGCGGACGATCTCGTGCACCGTCAGGAAATAGGGTGCGTAGCCGAGCCGGCCGATCAGCCGGAGCTCATGGTCGAGGCGCGCGGCGATCTTCGCCGGCACGCCGCCCGGCCAACGCCGCGTCGCCGCCTCCGCGAGGCGTGTCTCCAGCGTCTCCTGCGCGCTGCGGCCGGGCTCCAGCACCTCCTCAGGATATTCGTAGCGAAGCTGGTCGAGCGAGAAGCCCGCGCTCGCCTCCAGCACGCGCAGCGTATTGGCCAGCGCCTCCGGATGGCGGGCGAAGAGCCGCGCCATGGCCGCCGGCGATTTCAGGTGCCGCTCGGCATTGGGCTCCGCCGCATAGCCGAGCGCATCGACGGTGGTGCCGAGGCGGATGGCGGTTAGCACATCGGCGAGCGGCCGCCGTGCCGGGTCGTGGAAGCGCGGGTCGTTGGTGGCGAGCAGCCCGGCGCCGGCGGCCTCCGCCATCGCCGCCAGCCGGTCGAGCCGGCGCTGGTCCTCGCCGAGGAAGGGGCAGGACGCCGCGAGCAGCAGCGGCAGGGCGAGCCGGCCGCGCAGCGCCGCGGCATCGGCGTGCAGCCGTTCGGCGAAGGCGGCATCCGCCCCGGCTGGCGGGATGGCGGCCAGCGCCCAGCCCTCGGCGGCGGCGAGCAGGTCGGCCCGGTGCAGCCGGCACTCGCCCTTCGGCGCCGTCATCCGGCCTTGGGATAGCAGCGCGGTCAGCCGGCCGTAGCCGGCGCGGTCGGTCGGCCAGGCGAGCCAGGCGCTGCCATCGGCCAGCACCAGCCGGCAGCCGACGGCGAAGCGCAGCTTCGCCTGCCGCGCGGCGACATGGCCGCGCACCACCCCGGCGAGGCTGTTGGTGTCGCAGATCCCGATGCCGGCCATGCCCAGCATGGCGGCACGCTCCACCAGCTCATGCGGGTGCGAGGCGCCGTCGAGGAAGGAGAAATTCGACCGCGCCCCGAGCTCGGCGAAGCCGCTCATGGCAGGTGGCCGTGCAGCGTCCAGCGGCCCTCGGCGTGGCAGAGCCAGAGCCGCAGGCCGGAGTCGAGCTCCACGCGGTAGTAGTCGCGCCGCGCCTGGCCCGGCTGCGGCCGCCACCATTCGGCTTCCAGCCGCAGCGGCCCTTCCAGCCGCAGCAGCCGGTGGGTGCGGCCGCCCCAATGCAGGAGGGAGGGCAGGCCATCCGGCAGGGCGGCCGCCACCTCGAGCGGCTGCGGCCGGCGCAGCCGCAGCACCGGCCAGGCCGGGGCCGCCCAGCCCTCCGGCATCGGCGGCGGGCGGATCTGCGGGTCGAGCGCGGCGACGGCGTAGTCCGGCCAATGGCTGGCGCGGGGCGCCACGCGGCGCACCCGCAGGCGCTGCCCCAGCCGGTCCAGCAGCTGCACCAGGGCGAGGCCGGCATCCGCCTCCTCCCGCCTGCCGCCGATGGCGAGGCCGGGCTGCATCCCGGCCGTCATGGGCTGGGTGGCGCGCGCCTCGAGCGCCATCCGCTCGAAGCCGAGGCCGGGCTCCAGCCGATCCAGCCGCTCGGCGAAGAGGCGGCGGAGATGCGCCACTTCCCGCATCGGCTGGCCGGTGCCGATCGCTACCTCCTGCACCGCCCCGTCGATCCGCCAGGCCAGCAGGGCAAGCTGCCGCGCCCCGAGCCCGGCGGCGCGCAGCCGGTCACAGAGTTCGTCGAGCAGCCGGTCCAGCACGGCGTCGATGCCGCTGCGGGTGACGATCGGCTCCAGCATCTCCCGTGCCGCGCCGAGCTCGGGCGGCGGCAGGGCGGGCTGGATGGGGGAGGGGCGCCGACCGGTCACCGCATCCAGCCGGTCGAGCAGGTCCTGGCCGAAGCGGCGGGCCAGCGGGCCGCGCGGCAGGTCGGCCAGCGCATGGACATGCCGCAGCCCGAGCGAAGCGAGGCGCTCCAGCATGGCGGAGGGCAGGCGCAGCGCCAGGCCCAGCGGCAACGGCCCGGCGACGGCCGCCTCGGTGCCGGAGACGGCGATCGGGTTGTCGCCCCGGGCGCGGGCCAAGGCGCCCGCGGTGGCGGCCGCCCCGGCGATGGCGCCGCGCGCCGCGATGCCGGCGCGGCGCAGCCGCCGCAGCGCCTCATCCAGCAGCGCCGCCTCGCCGCCCTGCAGATGGGCGCAGCCGGTGATGTCGAGCAGCAGCCCGTCCGGCGGGTCGGCGGCGGCCAGCGGGGTGTAGCGCCGGGCCCAGAGGGCGAGGTCGGCCAGGGCCCGCGCCTCGCCGACCGGGTCGGACTGGCGCAGCAGCAGCGCGGGCAGCATCGCCTGGGCATCGGCGAGCGGCTGGCCGGGCCGCAGCCCCGCTGCCGCGGCGGCCGCATCCACCGCGGCGAGCAGGCGGCGGCTGCCCTGCGCGGCCCAGACGGCGAGCGGCCGGCCGGCAGGCAGGCCGCGCTCCGCCCGACGGATCCGGTCGGTGGCGAAATGCGGCAGGTGGAGCGCGAGGAAGCGGCCCGTCATCGGGCGGCCCGGTGCGCGGCCGGGGGGCCCTCGATCCGCAGCCGCTGCGCCGCCGCCTGCCAGGCCAGGGTCCAGGGACCATCCGGGGCGCTGCCCTTGGCCCGCAGCAGCTCGAGCCGCCAGCGCGGCGAATCGGCGGCGGGCAGCGGCGCCACCCGCCAGCGGGTGAGGGCCGCGCTGGGCTCGGCGGCCATCGCCTCGGGCCGCAGCAGCAGGCCGAGCGCCCGGCCGGCCTCGGCGGCGAGCTGCAGCCGCCGCGTCGCCGTCAGCGGGAGGCCGCCGGCCAGCGCCAGCGCCACCCCGGCCACCGCCGGGCAGCGCAGCGCCTCCTCCATGGCCCAGAGCGCATCCTGCGGCCGCTCGGCCCGGACCAGGGTGAGGTCGGCCGGGTCGAGCCCGCAGCCGGCCAGGCCCGGCGGCCAGGCCTGCAGCCCATCCGCGGCGCTTGCGATCCACAGCACCGTGCCGCCGCTGCGGCCGAGGAGCACAGCGGCGAAGGCGGCGCCGCAGCCGGGGGCGGCGGCCAGCACCTCATGCAGCGCCGCCCGCGCCAGCCCGCCGCCCGGCAGGCCGGGGATGGCGACGAGCCCCGCCACGGCCCGGCCGCCGCCCTCCAGCCTTTCCAGCCGGGCCCGCAGCGCGGCGAGTATCGCCGCTTGGTCGAGCGCGGCGGAGGCGGGAGAATCGGCAGAGCGCATCGCCGCGGACGATGGCGGAGGAAAACGAACGAATCAAGAACAAACCGACCCTCACAGGCCCGGCACCGGCTGCCGCGGCGGAGGCTGGGCAGGCGCCCTGGATGCCCCTAGGCCGGGCCCGATTTTTCGGCCGCAAGCCGGGCCGGATGCGGCCTGCGATTTGGCTTACGGCCCCGCAGCACCTATATAAGGAGCCGATGGAACCCGCGGGCCGAGGCCCGCCGGGCGCCCGGCCATTGCCATTCCGGCGGGGCCGGCCGAGCCCCAAGGAAACCGAGACGCGTGAGCGAAACCCAGAACGGCGCTGACGGAGGGCCAGGCGACACCGCCCCGGTGGCGCTCGAGGAGGAGATGCGCCGCTCCTACCTCGATTACGCCATGAGCGTGATCGTCTCCCGTGCGCTGCCCGATGCGCGGGACGGGCTGAAGCCGGTGCACCGCCGCATCCTCTACGCGATGCAGGAAAGCGGCTACACGGCGGACAAGCCGCACCGCAAGTCGTCCCGCGTCGTCGGCGACGTCATGGGCAAGTACCATCCGCATGGCGACTCCGCGATCTACGACGCCATGGTCCGCATGGCGCAGTCCTTCTCCATGCGGGTGCCGCTGGTCGATGGCCAGGGCAATTTCGGCTCGGTCGATGGCGATCCGCCGGCGGCCATGCGCTACACCGAGGTGCGGCTGGCCAAGTCCGCCTCGGCGCTGCTGGAGGGGATCGACGAGGATACCGTCGACTACCAGCCGAATTACGACGAGAGCGAGAGCGAGCCGCGGGTCCTGCCCGCCGCCTTCCCGAACCTGTTGGTCAACGGCGCGCAGGGCATCGCGGTCGGCATGGCGACCAACATCCCGACGCACAATCCGGGCGAGGTGATCGACGCGACGCTGGCGCTGATCGCCGATCCGGATACCTCGCTCCAGCAGCTGATGGAGATCATGCCTGGGCCGGACTTCCCGACCGGCGGGCTCATCCTCGGCCGCAGCGGCATCCGCAACGCCTTCGAGACCGGGCGTGGCTCCATCCCGCTGCGCGCCAAGTGCGAGATCGAGGAGATGCGCGGCGGCCGCCAGGCGATCGTCGCCACCGAGATCCCCTACCAGGTCAACAAGGCCAACCTGATCGAGAAGATCGCGGAGCTCGTCCGCGCCAAGGCCATCGAGGGCATCTCGGACCTGCGCGACGAGAGCGACCGCGACGGCATGCGCGTCGTCATCGAGCTGAAGCGCGACGCGACGGCGGAAGTGGTGCTGAACCAGCTCTACCGCATGACGCAGCTGCAGACCTCCTTCGCGGTCAACTTCCTGGCCCTCGACAACGGCCGGCCACGGCAGATGGGGCTGATCGAGGCGCTCAAGGCTTTCATCGCCTTCCGCGAGGAGGTCATCCTCCGCCGCTCGCGCTACCGCCTGGCCAAGGCGCGAGAGCGGGGGCACCTGCTGATCGGCCTCGCCATCGCGGTCGCCAATATCGACGAGGTCATCCGCGTCATCCGTGCCAGCCGCGACGGGACGGAGGCGCGCCTTGCCCTGATGACGCGGGACTGGCCAGCCGGAGATGTCGGCGCGCTGCTAGCGCTGATCGAGGATGCCGGCAATGTCGTGACGCCGGAGGGCACGGTGCGCCTGACCGAGGCGCAGGCCCGCGGCATCCTGGCCCTCACCCTGAACCGGCTGACCGGTCTCGAGCGCGAGAAGATCACGGCCGAGCTCGAGGAGGTCGGCGGCCGCATCCGCGAGCTGCTCGACATCCTCGGCAGCCATGTGCGGCGCATGGAGGTGATGTCGGAAGAGCTGCGGGCGGTGCGCGACCAGATCGCCTCGCCGCGCATGACCCAGATCGTCGACCATGTCGCCGACCTCGACGACGAGAGCCTGATCGAGCCAGGGATGATGGTCGTCACCCTAACGCGGGACGGCTATGTGAAGCGCACGCCGCTCGACGTCTTCCGCGCGCAGAATCGCGGCGGGCGCGGGCGCAGCGCGGCGGGGACGCGGCAGGACGACGTGGTGGTGCGCAGCTTCATCGCGCATACGCATCAGTGGGTGATGTTCTTCACCAGCCGCGGCATCGCCTTCCGCGAGAAGATCTGGCAGCTCCCCGAGGGCGGCGCGCAGGGCAAGGGGCGCAGCCTCCGCCAGGTGCTGCAGCTGCAGGAGCGGGAGCAGATCACCGCCGTGCTGCCGCTGCCGCAGGATGAGAGCCTGTGGGACGGGCTGCACCTCGTCTTCGCCACCGCCTCGGGCGGCGTCCGGCGCAACCGGCTGTCGGATTTCCGCAACGTGCGGGCGGCCGGCCTCATCGCCATGAAGCTCGATGACGGCGACAACCTGATCGGCGTGCAGACCTGCCGCGAGGGCGACGACGTGCTGCTCGCCACGCGGAAGGGGCGCGCCATCCGCTTCCAGGCGACCGAGGACGTGCTCCGCGTCTTCGCCAGCCGGGACAGCAGCGGCGTGCGCGGCATCCGCCTCGCCAAGGACGACGAGGTGATCGCCCTCTCCGTGCTGCGCCATGTCGATGCCAGTCCTGCCGAGCGCGAGGCGGCGATCCGCAACGCCGCGCAGCGCCGCCGCACCAATGGCAACGGCGCCGAGGAGATGGAGGCGGCGCCGGTCCCCGCCAGCGAGGAGGGCGAGGAGGAGGGCGTCGCCGAGATCACCCTCACGCCCGAGCGGGCACGGGAGCTGGAGGAGGCGGAGGAGATCATCCTCACCATCACCGATGGCGGCTTCGGCAAGCGCAGCCTCGCCTATGACTACCGCATCACCGGCCGGGGCGGGCAGGGGCTGGAGAACATGGTCTTCAGCCGCCGCACGGGGCGGGAGGTGGTGGCCACCTTCCCGGTGCGGCCGGGCGACGACGTGATGCTCGTCACCGATACCGGGCGGCTGATCCGCCTCCCGGCCGACCAGGTGCGCCTGACGCGCCGCCGCGGCCTCGGCGTGATGATGCTGCGGCTGAACGAGGGGGAGCGGGTGACGAGCTGCTTCCCGGTCGTCGACGACCAGGGCGAGGCGGGGCCGGATTCCGGCGCCGCGCAGACCGGCGCGCTGGCCGCGACGGAGCCGGAGACGCCCTCCGATGCCTGAGCGGGTCGGCCTCTATGCCGGCACCTTCGACCCGATCACCAACGGGCATCTCGACGTCATCGGCCGGGGGGCACGGCTGCTCGACCGGCTGGTGATCGGCGTCGCGGTCAATACCGGCAAGGGCCCGCTCTTCCCGCTCGAGGAGCGGGTGGAGCTGGTGCGGGCCGAGGCCGCGCCGGTCGCAGCACTCACCGGCGCCCGGATCGAGGTGCTGCCCTTCGAGGGGCTGGTGGTCGACTTCGCGCGCCAAGTCGGGGCGGGGATGATCCTGCGCGGCCTGCGTTCCGTCACCGACTTCGACTACGAGTACCAGATGGCGGGGATGAACCGCCGGCTGGATCCTGGCATCGAGACGGTCTTCCTCCTGGCCAGTGAGACGAACCAATTCGTCGCCTCGCGTTTGGTGAAGGAGATCGCCCGGCTGGGGGGTGACATCAGCAGCTTCGTGCCGAAACTCACGCTGCAGCGGACCCTGGCCCGGGTCCGCGGGCCTCAGCAGGGCTGACCGGCCCATATCGGGAGAGACTTATGCGCCGACGCGACCTGGCCGGGCTTGCCGCCCTCGCCACGACCAGCAGCCTTGCAACCCCCGCCCTCGCCCAGGCCGAGGAGCGGCTGCTGCTCGACCTCAAGGACGGCACCGTCACCATCCAGTTCCTGCCGGACGTGGCGCCGAAGCATGTGGAGCGGATCAAGCTGCTGGTCCGCCGCGGTTTCTATGACGGCACGCCCTTCCACCGCGTGATCGAGGGCTTCATGGCCCAGGGCGGCGACCCGACCGGCACCGGCACGGGCGGCGCGCGGGACCTGCCGGACCTGCCGGCGGAGTTTACCAACAAATACCGCTTCCTGCGCGGCACCTGCGGCATGGCGCGCAGCAGCAACCCGAACAGCGCGAACAGCCAGTTTTTCATCATGTTCGCCCCGGCGCCGAGCCTCGACAACCAGTACACGATCTGGGGCAGGGTGGTCGCCGGGATGGATGCGGTCGACAAGATCAAGCGGGGCAGCGGCGGCAACGGGATCGTGCAGAGCCCGGACAAGCTGGTCCGCGCCCGCATCGTCACCGCCTGACCCGAATTTCAAGGAGAGAGACATGAGCGACGAAGCCGGCAGCCCCGCCGAGATTCCTGGCGAGCCCCCGATCGGCGAGGCCGCCGCGGCGCCTGCAGCCGCCACGCCCGATCCGGCGCTGGAGAACATGCTGATCCTCGAGCTGAAGGACGGAAAGGTGACGATCGAGCTGCGGCCCGACCTGGCGCCGCAGCATGTGGAGCGGATCAAGACGCTGGTGCGCGCCGGCTTCTACGACGGCACGCCCTTCCACCGCGTGATCGAGGGCTTCATGGCCCAGGGCGGCGACCCGACCGGCACCGGCACGGGCGGCGCCCGCGATGCCGGCCATGCCGACCTGCCGGCCGAGTTCTCGCCGCCGGCCAAGGCGCGCTTCGTGCGCGGCACCTGCGGCATGGCGCGGACCAACAACCCGGACAGCGCGAACAGCCAGTTCTTCATCATGTTCGGGCCGGCGCCGAGCCTCGACGGCCAGTACACGATCTGGGGCCGCGTCGTCTCCGGCATGGAGGCGGTGGACAAGATCAAGCGCGGCTCCGGCGGCAACGGCATGGTCCAGGGGCCGGACAAGCTGATCAAGGCGAGCATCGCGGCGGATGCCCCCGCTGCCGCTTGAGGCTTGACAGGCGGGCGTCCTCAGGGTTTTGGGGGGCGCCCGCGCATCATCCTGCGCATGTGAGCCGGTAGCTCAGCTGGTAGAGCACGGGACTTTTAATCTCGTGGCCGTGGGTTCGAATCCCACCCGGCTCACCAAACCTCGGCCTTCCGAAACCCGGACGTTACGCCCCGCTTTAAGGCTGGATCGGAGCGGGAGTCGAAGCGCATCCTGTCCGGCCAACCAAAGCAAAGGCCCGGGACATCACCATGAGCGACCACCCAGTCATCGGCCTCTCGGACGAGGTGATGGCCGATGCGGATGGGGTCCGCATCACCCTCGAGACGGCAGGTGGGCCGCTCGCCCTCACCATTCCCCTCCTGATGGCGGAGCGGCTGCTGCTCGTCCTGCGCTCGGGCACGGATGACGCGCATCGCCAGCGGATCGAGCGGGGCGATGGGCTGCGCACCGCGATCGTGCCGACCGACCGGCCACCGCTCGACACCACCGGCTGCATGGCGAGCCTCGCCGCCGACGGCCGCATCCTGCTGCAATTCCGCCATGCCGCGGCGGCGATGACCCAGATCTTCGTCCCGCCGATGGGGGCGGCGATGCTGGCGAGGGCGCTGGGGGAACTCGGCGGCCAGGCGCAGCCGCCGCGAGCGGTAGCGGGCGAAGCGACGAAGCGGGGCGGCTAGACCAAACTCCGGTCGGACGGGATCATCCGATCGGGGTGACGTGCCTGGCCAAGCACAGGCTGGAGCGCCTTCCGTGAGCCAGGCCGGGCGGAACGCGCTCTGGTCCCGGCGCCGCTCGCATGCTTTACCGGCAGCGCCAGCGCTGACCGGGACATGACCGCATGCCTTCCCTGCCGGCCCTCGCGGCCGGGCTGCTCTCCGGCTTCGTCGGCTTCGCCTCCTCCTTCGCCGTCGTCCTGCAGGGCCTCGGCGCCATGGGCGCCGGGCCGGCCGAGGCCGCCTCGGGGCTCATGGCGCTGTCGATCGCCATGGGCCTCTGCGGCATCGTGCTGAGCGTCTGGCGGCGGATGCCGATCAGCGTCGCCTGGTCGACGCCCGGGGCGGCGCTGCTGGCCGCCTCCGCGACGCCGGAGGGCGGCTTCCCGACGGCCATCGGGGCCTTCCTGGTGAGCGGCGCGCTGCTGGTGCTGGCGGGGCTCTGGCGGCCCTTCGGGCGGGCGGTGGCCTCCATCCCCTCGCCGCTGGCCAATGCCATGCTGGCCGGGGTGCTGCTCGGGCTCTGCCTGGCGCCGGTGCGGGCGCTGGCGGAGGCGCCGGTGGCGGGCCTCGCCATCATCCTAACCTGGGCGCTGGTCGGGCGGTTCAACCGCCTGCTGGCGGTGCCGGCGGCGCTGCTGGTGGCGGTCGGGGTGATCCTGGCGACGATCGAGCTGCCGCCCGGCATCCTCGCGGCGGCGGGGCCGGTGCCGGTCTGGGTCATGCCGCGCATGAGCCTGGCGGCGGCGATCGGCATCGGCGTGCCGCTCTTCATCGTCACCATGGCCTCGCAGAACATTCCCGGCATGGCGGTGCTGAACGCCAACGGCTACCAGCCGGAGGCGGGGCCGCTCTTCGCGATGACCGGGCTCTTCACGCTGGCCGGGGCGCCGCTCGGCGGGCATGCGGTGAACCTCGCCGCCATCACCGCGGCCATCTGCGCGAGCCCAGAGGCGGAGCCGGACCCGGCGCGGCGCTGGTGGGCGGCGGTGGTGGCGGGCCTGGCCTATGTCAGCTTCGGCCTGCTGGCGGGGGCGGCGGTGGCCTTCATGGCGGCGGCGCCGCCGGTGCTGATCCAGGCGGTGGCCGGGCTGGCGCTGCTCGGCGCCTTCGGCAATGCGATCCAGGGCGCCGTCGCGGTGCCGGCGCAGCGGGAGGCGGCGGTGATCACCTTCCTCGTCACCGCCTCCGGCCTCTCGGTCTTCGGCATCAGTGGTGCCTTCTGGGGGCTGCTGGCGGGCGGCGCGATGCTGCTGCTGCACCGGCCGGGGTTGTTCAGTCAAGCCTGATCTGCGCCGCCTCGGCGACGCGCTGCCAGCGGGCGGATTCCTCGGCGATGGTGGCGGCGAAGGCGGCGGGGCTGGTCCAATGCGCCGTCGCGCCCTGCTCGCGGAGGCCGTCGCGCACCGCGGGCGTCCCGCTCGCCTCCTTGAGCGCGGAGGAGAGGCGATCGACCACCGCGGCGGGCAGGCCGGCCGGGCCGAGCAGGCTGTACCAGTTGTCGGCCAGCACCTCCGGTAGGCCGGCCTCGGCGGTGGTCGGCAGTTCGGGGAGCATGGGGCTGCGCCGGGTGCTGGCCAGGACCAGGGCCCGCAGCGCTCCGCTCCTGAGATGCGGCAGCACCACCGGCAGGTCGGCGAAGAGCAGCTGGATCTGCCCGCCGAGCAGGTCCGTCACCGCCGGCGCCGCCCCGCGATAGGGAACGACGGTGAGCTCCATCCCGCTCTGCAGCCGCAGCATCTCGGCGGCGAAATGGGAGATTCCGGCCGCCCCCGCGGTACCGATTGCCAGCCGCGAGCCGGGCCGCTTCGCCAGCGCCCGGAGCCCGGCGAGGTCGGTGACGCCGAGGCTCGGCGCGGCGACCAGCGCCTCCGGCACCAGGGTGACGATGCTGATGGGGGTGAGGTCCTGCGGCACCCGGTAGGGCACGGTATTCGTCACATGCGGGATGATGACTAGGGCGCCGCTGCTGGTCAGCACCAGCGTGTGTCCGTCGGGCGGTGCCTTGGCCGCGGCGTCGACGCCGATGACGCCGCCGGCGCCGGGGCGGCTGTCGATCACCACCGGCTGGCCGAGCATCGCCGTCAGCGGCTGGGCGTAGAGCCGGGCGATGATGTCGTTCGGCCCGCCGGGCGGGAAGGGGACGATCAGCCGGATCGGCCGGTTGGGCCAAGCCGGCTGGGCCCCGGCCGGGACGGGCAGGGCGGCGGCCGTTGCCAACAGGTGGCGCCGGCGCATGGGCGATCCTCCGGTATCGTCTTGCCGGGGATCATGCCGGCGGCGGCCGGCCGAGGGAAGCGCGCCGGCTACCAGCTTTCCGCCGGCTGCTCCGCATAGGGCCGGCCATAGGGGTCGGCGTAGGGCTGCTGGTACTGCTGCTGATACTGGGGCTGCTGGTATTGCGGCTGGGCGTAGTAGCCCTGCGCTGCCGCCTCATCCCGCCGGTCCGCCGAATTGCCGATCAGCCCGCCGACCAGCGCGCCTGCCGCGGCGCCGCCGACGATCGAACCGCCGCCGCGGCCGAGCGCGGCGCCGAGCAGCCCGCCCGCCGCGGCGCCGGTCACCGCCCCCGCCGCGGTGCTGGAGGACGGGGCCGCGTAATAGGGGGTAGGCTGCACGACGCAGCCGCAAAGGGAAAGCGCCGCCAGGGCCGTCAGCCAAAGCTTCGGTGTCATGATCATCCTGCCTCCGATCCGCCTTCGCAACGCGCGACGGCCGGCAAGGCTGCATCAACCGTCGCAGATGAGGCCGGGGCGTGGCGGCCGCATGGCAGAGCCGGGGCAGCGGCCTCGACACGGGCAGGGAAGGGCGGAAGACTGCCCGGTGTAACCATCGGGGGATGTGGTGCGCGAACCGGACCCGCCGCAGGCCAGGCTGCTCGATATCCTGCGCGTCTTCGCGGCCATGGGGCTGGCGAGCTTCGGCGGCGGCCTCGCCGGCTGGATGCACCGCGAGGTCGTCGAGCGCCGCCGCTGGATGGGCGAGGAGGCCTTCCTCACCGGTGTCGCCCTCGGCCAGGTGCTGCCGGGGGCGAACAGCGTGAACCTCGCCCTCTATATCGGCCAGCAGCTGCGCGGCACGCCGGGCGCAGCGATGGCCTTCCTCGGCATCCTCGGCCCGCCCTTCCTCCTCATCCTCGGCCTGGCGCTGCTCTATGGCTGGGGGATGGGGGTGGCGGGCTTCGGCGTGGTGCTCGCGGGCGTGGCGGCGGCGGGGCTGGCGAATTCGCTGACGACCGGGCTGCGCACGGCGCGGCAGATGAAGGGGGCCTCGCCCTGGGCGGTGGTCGGCGTCACCTTCATCGCCATAGGGCTGCTGCGCTGGCCGATGATTCCGGTGGTCGCGGTACTGATCCCGGCCAGCATCGGCCTCGCCTGGGCGGAGGGCCGGGCGCGTGGCTGAGCGGCTCTTCGCGCTGCTGCTGGTCTTCGCGCCGCTCTCGCTGGTCTCGCTCGGCGGCGGGCCATCGATCTTTGCCGAGATGCAGCGCCAGGCGGTCGAGGTGCATGGCTGGATGTCGGCGGGGCAGTTCACCGACCTATTCGCCATCTCCCGCGCGGCGCCGGGGCCCGGCTCCCTGATCTGCGCCCTGGTCGGCTGGCAGGCGGCGGGCTTCGCGGGCGCGCTGGCGGGGGCGCTCGGGCTCTATTTGCCCTCCTCCTGCCTGCTGCTGGCGGTCGGGCATTGGTGGCGCAGGCGCGGCGACAGCCCGGTGCGGCGGGTGATCGAGCGTGGGCTGGCGCCGGTCGCGGTCGGGCTCATCTTCGCGGGCGTCTATACGCTGCTGCGGGCGGACGGTGCGGGCTGGATGGAGGTGGCGACGCTTCTTACCTGCACCATCGCCCTGTTGCGGGGCGCCAGCCCCTATGCCGTGATGGCGGTGGTGGCGCTGCTCTATGTCGTCTTGCAGCAGGCGGGCGCCATCGGCCGTTAGCCTGCTATCGGTCCCCGTTGACAGGGGATGGCGCCGGGCAACAGGATGCGCGGCCAATCATTGCCAAGAACGAGGAACGCCCATGGCCGAAGCGCCCCGTTTCGTCGAGCACGCCCGGGATGGCGATGTGCTCGTGCTGCGCATCGCCAATGCCCCAGTGAACACGCTGCGGACGGAGGTGCGCGCCGGCCTGGTCGAGGGGCTGAAGTCCGCGTCCGGGGCGAAGGCCGTCCTCATCATCGGCTCGGGGCGCAATTTCAGCGCCGGTGCCGAGATGACCGAGTTCGGCAAGCCACGGGTGCCGCCCTCGCTGACCGATGTCTTCGATGCCATCGAGGCCTCGCCGGTGCCGGTGGTGGCGGCGATCCACGGCAACGCACTGGGCGGCGGGCTGGAGCTGGCGCTCGCCTGCCATGCCCGCGTCGCCGCACCCGGCGCGCAGGTCGGGTTGCCGGAGGTGAAGCGCGGCTTCGTCCCCGGCGCCGGCGGCACGCAGCGACTGCCGCGGCTGATCGGGCCCGAGTCATTGAAGATCATCGTCGGCGGCGAGCCGGTCAGCGCCGAGCAGGCGGTGACGCTCGGCTTCGTCGATGCGGTGGTGGAGGGGCCGCTCGAGAAGGCCGCGGTGGAATGGGCACGGGCCAATGCCGGGCGCAGCTTCACCCTGGCGCGGAACCGCGGCGACAAGATCGCCGGCTATGACGCGGCCGCCTTCGACGCCGCGGCCAAGGCGCTGACGGCACGGACGCGCGGCCAGGAGAGCCCGCTCGGCTGCGTCGAGGCGGTGCGGGCCGCCTTCACCATGCCCTTCGAGGAGGGGCTGAAGGTCGAGCGCGACCAGTTCCAGCGCCTGGTCGCCGGCGAGCAGAGCCAGGCGCTGCGCCATATCTTCTTCGGCGAGCGCGAGGCGCAGCGGGTGCCGGACCTGCCGGCGGATGCCAGGCCGCTGCCGGTGGAGCAGCTGGTCGTGATCGGCGGCGGCACGATGGGCGGCGGCATCGCCATGTCGGCGGCGAATTTCGGTCTGCCGGTGACCATCGTCGAAACTTCGGCGGAAGCGCTCGACAAGGGGTTGAAGCGCTGCGAGGCCAATTGGGAGCGCACCGTGAAGAGCGGCCGCCTGTCTCAGGCCGAGTATGAGAAGCGGCGGGCGCTGCTCTCCGGCACCACCGAGTTCGAGAAGGCGGTGGGTGAGGCGGATCTCGTCATCGAGGCCGTCTTCGAGAACATGGAGGTGAAGAAAGAGGTCTTCGCGCGGCTCGACAAGGCGGCGAGGCCGGGCGTGGTACTCGCCTCCAACACCTCGACGCTCGACATCGACGGGATTGCCTCCGCTACCCAGCGGCCCGAGCTGGTGATCGGGATGCATTTCTTCAGCCCGGCCAATGTTATGCGGCTACTGGAGAATGTGCGCGGCTCGGCGACCAATGCGACGGCGATCGCCACAGCGACCGAGGTCGGCAAGCGGATCGGCAAGCTGCCGGTGCTGGTCGGCAATTGCGACGGCTTCGTCGGCAACCGCATGACCGGCAAGCGCGGCCCGCAGGTCGAGAAGCTGCTGCTCGAGGGCTGCCTGCCGCAGGACATCGACCGCGTCATGGAAGGCTATGGCATGGCGATGGGGCCGCTGGCGACGGGCGACCTCGCCGGCCTCGATATCGGCGCGGCGGTGCGGAAGGCCCGCGGCACGGTGGCGCCGATCGCCGATGCCGTGGTGGCGCAGGGCCGCTTCGGCCAGAAGACCTCCAAGGGCTATTACGACTACGACGAGAACCGCAAGCGCATGCCGTCGGCGGAGGTCGAGCGGATCATCCTCGATACCGCCGAGAAGATGCAGGTGCGGCGGCGGAAGATCGAGGACCAGGAGATCCTCGAGCGGCTGCTGCTGCCGATGGTGAACGAGGGCGCGCGCATCCTGGAGGAGGGCATCGCCTACCGCCCAGTCGATATCGACGTGATCTTCGTCAACGGCTTCGGCTGGCCGGCCTTCCGCGGCGGGCCCATGTTCTGGGCCGATCGTATGGGACTGAAGTCCGTGCGCGACCGGCTGGCGCATTACGCCGAGGCGACGGGCGACCGCAACCTGCAGCCCGCAGCCCTGATCGAGAAACTCGCGGCCGAGGGCGGCAGCTTCGCCACCCTCAAGCGCGCCGCCTGACCCCTTCAACAGGAGAGACCCGATGGACCTCCGCTTCACCGATGAGGAAATCGCCTTCCGCCAGGAGGTCCGCGATTTCATCGCCAGGGAGCTGCCGGCCGAGACCCGCGAGCGCATGGCCGCCGGCCGCTCACCCACCAAGCAGCAGGTGGTGGACTGGCAGCGGAAGCTGAACGCCCGCGGCTGGGCGGCGCCGGAATGGCCGAAGGAGCATGGCGGGCCGGGCTGGACGCTGGCGCAGCGCTACATCTTCCGCGAGGAGCTGCAGCAGGCGCCGGCGCCGTCCCCGCTCGGCTTCAACATCAACATGTGCGGGCCGGTCATCATCGAGTTCGGCACGGAGGAGCAGAAGCAGCGCTTCCTGCCGCGCATGCTGAACCTCGACGACTGGTGGTGCCAGGGCTTCTCCGAGCCTGGCGCCGGCTCCGACCTGGCCGGGCTCAAGACCCGGGCGGTGCGCGAGGGCGACCACTACGTCGTCAACGGGCAGAAGACCTGGACCACGCTCGCCCAGCATGCCGACTGGATCTTCCTCCTCGTCCGCACCGACCCGAGTGCGAAGAAGCAGGAGGGCATCAGCTTCCTCGTCTGCGACATGAAGACGCCGGGGATCACCGTCCGCCCGATCATCACCATCGAGGGCGGGCATGAGGTGAACGAGGTCTTCTTCGACGACGTGAAGATCCCGGCGGAGAACCTGATCGGCGAGGAGAACAAGGGCTGGGACTGCGCCAAGTTCCTGCTCGGCAACGAGCGCTTCGGCCAGGCCCGCGTCGGCGCCTCGCGCGAGCGCATCCGCCGGCTGAAGGTGATCGCGCAGGAGAGCATGGATGGCGGGCAGCCGCTCATGCAGGACCCCGACTTCCGCCGCAAGGTGACGGAGATCGAGGTCGAGCTGAAGGCGCTGGAGATGACCGTCATGCGCGTCATCGCCACCGAGTCCAAGCGCAAGGACAAGAAGCCCGACCCTGCGACCTCCGTGCTCAAGATCAAGGGCACCGAGATCCAGCAGATGTGCTCCGAGTTGCTGATGAAGGCGGCCGGCCCCTATGCCTGGGCCGATGGCGACCCGGACGAGGAGGAGGGCAGCAACGAGGTCGACGTGGCGCCCGACTGGGCTTTCGGGCTGGCTGGCGTCTACTTCAACTGGCGCAAGCAGAGCATCTATGGCGGGTCGAACGAGATCCAGCGCAACATCATGGCCAAGGCCTTTTTGGGGCTCTGAGGGAACATGGACTTCGACCTGACGGAAGAGCAGCGCCTGCTGCAGGACAGCGTGGCGCGGCTGCTCGGCGACAAATACGGCTTCGAGCAGCGCAAGGCCTATATGAAGTCGGCCGATGGCTGGAGCCGCGAGGTCTGGGCGCAGTTCGCCGAGCTCGGCCTGCTCGGCCTGCCCTTCGGCGAGGATGAGGGCGGCTTCGGCGGCGGGCCGGTCGAGACGCTGATCGTCGCCGAGCAAGTCGGGCGCGCCATCACGCTCGAGCCCTGGATGAGCACCGTCGTCATCGGCGGCGGCTTCCTCCGTCACGGCGCCTCGCAGGAGCTCAGGAGCGAGCTGGTACCGCAGGTCGCCTCAGGCGAAATGCTGCTGGCCTTCGCCCAGGTGGAGCGCCAGTCGCGCTACGACCTCTTCGACGTGGCGAGCACGGCGAAGAAGGACGGCAGCGGCTGGGTCATCAATGGCCGCAAGGGCTATGTGGTGCATGGCGACAGCGCCGACCGGTTGATCGTCACCGCGCGCGTCGCCGGCGGCCAGCGCGACCTCAAGGGCATCGGCGTCTTCCTCGTCGATGCCAAGGGGCCGGGCGTCGAGCGGCGCGGCTACCGCACCGTCGACGGGCAGCGGGCGGCGGAGATCGAATTCTCCGACGCACGGGCGATCGCCGTGCTCGGCAATCCGGAGGACGGGCTGCCGCTGGTCGATCAGGTGGTCGACGAGTGCATCGCGGCGCTGGCGGGCGAGGCGGTCGGCGCCATGCAGGCGGCGCACGACATGACCATCGACTACATGAAGACGCGGCAGCAATTCGGCCGGCCCATCGGCAGCTTCCAGGCGCTGCAGCACCGCGCGGCCGACATGTTGGTGGCGCTGGAGCAGTCACGGTCCATGTCCTATTTCGCCGCGATGTCGGCGGCCGAGCGCAACCCGGCGGAACGGCGGAAGGCGATGGCGGCGGTGAAGGTGCAGATCGGCCGCTCGGCGCGCTTCGTCGGGCAGCAGAGCATCCAGCTGCATGGCGGCATCGCCATGACCATCGAATATGCCGCCGGCCACTACTTCAAGCGGCTGACGGTGAACGACGCGATGTTCGGCGATGCGGACCATTATGTCCGGTACCTGTCCGAGACGGGCGGCCTGGTCGCCGCCGCCTGACAGGTGGGCGGCCATTCCGTGAAATCTTACGGAATGGTTATGTTTCCCCGTTGACCGGGCCGGGGCGCCATGCTGCGCTCCGGCGCCTTCATTTTGCGGGAGACTGCAATGATCCAGCTCGGTCAGGTCGCGCCCGATTTCGAGGCGGAGACCACCCATGGGCCCATCCGCTTCCATGACTGGCTCGGCTCCTCCTGGGGTGTGCTGTTCAGCACCCGAAGGACTTCACGCCCGTCTGCACGACGGAGCTCGGCGAGACGGCGCGGCTGAAGCCGGAATTCGACCGGCGCGGAGTGAAGGTGATCGGCCTTTCGGTCGACCCGCTCGACCGCCATGAGGGCTGGGAGGCGGATATTGCCGAGACCCAGGGGCATGCGGTGAACTTCCCCATGATTGCCGACCCAGGCAAGAAGGTCGCCGCCCTCTACGGCATGGTGCATCCGGAAGCGGACCCCTCCATCACCGTCCGCACCGTCTTCGTTATCGACCCGCAGAGGAAGGTGCGGCTCTTCCTCGTCTACCCGCCGAGCACGGGGCTGAATTTCGACGAGGTGCTGCGCGTCATCGACAGCCTGCAGCTCACCGACCGAGCCAAGGTGGCGACGCCGGTGAACTGGCGCCCGGGCGAGCGCGGCATCATTCCACCCTCGATCAGCGACGAGCAGGCCAAGACCCTCTTCCCCCAGGGCTGGGAGGCGAAGCGGCCCTATCTGCGCTATGTCGAGGTGAAGTAGGGGCACGCTCCGAAAATCGTTTGCACGATAACGGATAGTGCGGTTCCATATCGTCTTCGCAGTGGCAAGCGGGACCGGGGGCAGTATGGTGGGACGGGCGATCGGGCGCCGCCGTATTCTGGCGGGCACCGGGATGGCGGCATTGGCGGCGCCGGGCATCGCCCGGGCGCAGGGCGAGGCCATCCGCATCGGCGAGATCAACAGCTACACCGCCCAGCCCGCCTTCCTGCAGCCCTACCGCAATGCCTGGCTCCTGGCGCAGGAGCAGGTGAATGCCGCCGGCGGCATCGATGGCCGCCGGATCGAGACCGTCTTCCGCGACGATGCCGGCCGGCCGGAGGATGCCGTGCGCCTCGCCGGCGAGCTGGTAAATGCGGAGAAGGTCAGCCTGCTGGCCGGCGGCTTCCTGTCCAATGTCGGGCTGGCGCTCGGCGACTTCGCCAACCAGAACCGGCGCCTCTTCGTCGCCAGCGAGCCACTGACCGATGCGCTCGTCTGGAGCAAAGGCAATCGGTATACCTTCCGGCTGCGGGCCAGCACCTATATGCAGTCCGCCATGCTGGTAGAGGAGGCGGCCAAGCTGCCCGCCAGGCGCTGGGCGACGGTCGCGCCGAACTACGAGTACGGCCAGTCGGCAGTGCGCTGGTTCAAGGAGCTGCTGGGCCGCGCCAAGCCGGATGTGGAATTCGTCGCCGAGCAATTCCCGGCGCTCGGCCGCATCGACGCCGGTGCCACCGTGCAGGCGCTGGCGGCGGCCAATCCGGAGGCGATCTTCAACGTAACCTTCGGCGCCGACCTCACCAATTTCGTCCGCCAGGGCTCGACCCGCGGGCTGTTCGAGCGGCGGCGCGTCGTCTCCCTGCTCACCGGCGAGCCGGAATATCTGGACCCGCTCGGCGACGAGGCGCCGGAAGGCTGGATCGTCACCGGCTATCCTTGGGAACAGATCGACACGCCGACCCACACCGCCTTCCGCGAGGCTTACCGCAAGCGCTGGAATGACTATCCGCGGCTCGGCAGCGTGGTCGGCTACGACACGGTGATGGCAATTGCGGCGCTCCTTAAGGCA
Organism: Belnapia sp.; assembly: GCF_059504005.1. Lineage (NCBI taxonomy): Bacteria > Pseudomonadati > Pseudomonadota > Alphaproteobacteria > Acetobacterales > Roseomonadaceae > Belnapia > Belnapia sp. Next base: position 57,174 of record NZ_JCACHU010000166.1, read on the forward strand.
TCGCCCTCGCTCGGGACCGAGGCGCTGGTCGATGCCATGGCCGGGCTGCAATTCCAATCCGTGTTCGGCCGGGTGCAGTTCCGCGCCATCGACCACCAGTCCACCATGGGCGCCTTCGTCGGCCGCACCGTGCTGAAGAACGGCAAGGGCGCGATGGCCGATTGGCGCTATGCCGATGGCAAGGACTACCTGCCCTCGGATGATGTTGTCCGGACGCTGCGGCCCCAGGCCTGACGCAGGCCGCCTTGGAGAACCTGGTCCTCCAGGCCCTCAGCGGCCTGGCGAGCGCCTCCTCGCTCTTCCTCGTGGCCTCGGGCCTCACCGTCATCTTCGGCGTCAGCCGGGTGGTCAATTTCGCCCATGGCTCTTTCTACATGCTGGGGGCTTATCTCGCTTACACCTTCGTCACCCATCTGCCGCGTGGGCATCTCAGCTTCTGGGGAGGGGTGATCGGGGCGGCGCTGCTGGTCGGGCTAATCGGGCTGGCGGTGGAGATGCTGCTGCTGCGCCGCATCTACCGCGCGCCGGAGCTGTTCCAGCTGCTCGCCACCTTCGGCGTGGTGCTGATCGTCCAGGAACTCACCCAGATGATCTGGGGCGCGCAGGACCTGCTCGGCCCGCGCGCGCCGGGGCTGCGCGGCAGCACCGAGATCCTCGGCCTGCGCTTCCCGCTCTATGAGCTGTTCCTGATCGGCGTCGGGCCGGTGGTGCTCGGCCTGCTGGTGCTGCTCTTCCGCCGCACGCGCTGGGGCACGCTGGTGCGGGCGGCGACGCAGGACCGGGAGATGGTCGGCGCGCTCGGCGTCAACCAGCGGATGCTGTTCAGCTCGGTCTTCTTCCTCGGCAGCCTGCTCGCCGGGCTCGGCGGGGCGCTGCAGCTGCCGCGGGAAAGCGTCAACCTGCATATGGACCTCTCCATCATCACCGAGGCCTTCGTCGTCGTTGTGGTGGGCGGGCTTGGCAGCCTCACCGGCGCGGCGCTGGCGGCGCTGCTGATCGGCGAGCTGCATGCCTTCGGCATCCTGATCGTGCCGAAGATCACCCTGGTGCTCGTCTTCCTCGTCATGGCGCTGGTGCTGGTGGTGCGGCCGCACGGGCTGCTCGGCAAGCCGGAGGCGGCGGCGCGGGGCGGGCAGGGGAGTGCGGAGCCGGTGATCGGCCCGGCGCCCGCCGCGCTGCGCCGGTTGGCGCTGGCGGCGCTGGCTCTGGCGGTCGTGGTGCCGCCCTTCCTCGGCGACTATGCCGTCTCCGTCCTGACGGAGCTCGCCACCGCCGTGCTGTTCGCCGCCAGCCTGCATCTCATCATGGGACCGGGCGGGATGGCGAGCTTCGGCCATGCCGCCTATTTCGGCCTCGGCGCCTATGGGGCGGCGCTGGCGGCGCAGTGGCTCGGGGCGCCGATGCTCGCCGGGCTGGCGCTGGCGCCGGTGGCGGCGGGGGTGTTCGGCTTGGTCTTCGGCTATTTCTGCGTCCGCCTCTCCGGCGTCTACGCGGCGATGCTGACGCTCGCCTTCGCGCAGATCGCCTGGTCGGTCGCCTTCCAGTGGGTGGAGGTGACGGGGGGCGACAACGGCATCCTCGGCGTCTGGCCGGATCCCTGGGCGGCGCCGAAGCTCGTCTTCTACTACTTGGCGCTGGCGCTCTGCCTGGGTGCGACGCTGTTCCTGCGGCGGGTGGTGCATGCGCCTTTCGGCTATGCGCTCCGGGCACAGCGCGACAGCGCCCTGCGCGCCGAGGCGATCGGCATCGACGCCTTCCGCATCCGCTGGCTCGGCTTCGCCCTGGCGGCTGCGGCGGCGGGGATCGCGGGCGGGCTCTTCGCTTATGGCAAGGGCAGCGTCTTCCCGACCTTCATGGGCATCCCGCGCAGCGTCGATGCGCTGCTGATGGTACTGCTGGGCGGAGTGCAGACGCTCTCCGGCCCGATCATCGGGGCGCTGGCCTTCACCGGGCTGCAGGAGCAGCTGGTGCGGCTGACTGATCTCTGGCGGTTGATCCTCGGCGCCGTCATCGTGCTGCTCGTGCTGTTCTTCCCGCAGGGGCTGGCCGGCGCGGCCCGGGCGCGCTGGGAGGCCCGCCATGGCGACGCTTGAGGTCCAGGGGCTGGAGAAGAGCTTCGGTGGCGTGCGCGCCGTGCAGGGCGTCTCCTTTGCCGTGTCGCCGGGGGAGATGCTGGCGCTGATCGGGCCGAACGGCGCCGGCAAGTCCACCTGCTTCAACATGCTGAACGGGCAGCTCAGGCCGGATGCCGGCGCGGTGCGACTGCTGGGGCGGGACATCACCGGGCTCGCGCCGCGGCAGATCTGGCGGCTCGGTGTCGGGCGGACCTTCCAGATCACCGCGACCTTCGGCTCGATGACGGTGCTGGAAAATGTGCAGATGGCGCTGCTCTCGCACCACCGCCGCCTCGGCGGGCTGTGGCGGCCGGTGGCGCGGATGGATGCGGCGCCGGCGCGCGGACTGCTCGACCGGCTCGGCATGGCCGACCAGGCGGCCCGGCCCTGCGGCATCCTCGCCTATGGCGACCTGAAGCGGGTGGAGCTCGCCATCGCGCTGGCGAATGAGCCGAAGCTGCTGCTGATGGACGAGCCGACCGCCGGCATGGCGCCGCAGGAGCGCGTCGGGCTGATGGCACTCACTGCACGGATCGCGCGCGAGAGCGGCATCGCCGTGCTCTTCACCGAGCACGACATGGACGTCGTCTTCGGCCATGCCGACCGCATCCTGGTGCTCGACCGCGGCCGCCTGATCGCCGAGGGGGCGCCCGCGGCGGTCCGGGCCGACCCCAGGGTGCGCGAGGTCTATCTCGGCTCCGGTGCGGTGACGGGCGCGCACTGATGCTGCAGGTCGCCGGGCTGTCCGCCTATTACGGCAGGGCGCATATCCTCGACGATGTCGCGCTCGAAGTGGGCGCCGGCGAGGTGGTGGTGCTGCTCGGCCGCAACGGTGCCGGCAAGAGCACGACGATGAAGGCTATCATGGGCCTCGTCCCGCCGGCCGCCGGGCGCGTGCGCTTCGACGGTGCCGAGATCGCGGGGCTGGAACCCTTCGAGATCGCCCGCCTCGGCCTCGGCTACGTGCCGGAGGAGCGTCGCATCTTCACCGAGCTCACGGTGCTGGAGAACCTGGAAGTCGGCCGCCGCCCGCCGGCCGCCGGCCGCCGGCCCTGGACTCTGGAACGGCTCTTCGCCCTCTTCCCCAGCCTCGGCGCCATGCAGGACCGGGCGGGCGGGCGGATGAGCGGCGGCGAGCAGCAGATGCTCACCATCGCCCGCACGCTGATGGGCAACCCGAAGCTGATCCTGCTCGACGAGCCGAGCGAGGGCCTGGCGCCCGTCGTGATCGAGCGCATGGCGGAGGCGATCCGGGCGCTGAAGGCGGAGGGCCTCTCCATCCTCCTCTCCGAGCAGAACCTGCATTTCGCCCAGGCGGTCAGCGACCGGGCAACCATCATCGAGAAGGGCCGCATCCGCTGGAGTGGGAGCATCCCGGAGCTGCTGGCGGCCGACGGGGTCAGGGAGCAGTACCTGTCGGTCTAGAGCAGCCCCCTCCAGCCGATGCGATCCGAGGCCGCGCCGGGCAGCAGCCCCTGCGCGCCGACGATGCGCACGCCCTCGCCGAGCACCAGCGCCGCGCCTTCGATGAGCCCGGCGGAGAGCAGCGCCTCCGCCCGCGCCTCCCCGGCATCGAGCGCTGCCTCGACCACGTCCTGCGGCAGCGGCCCGACTTCGGCCGTCACCAGCCGCTCGCCGAGATCGCTGTCCGGATCCAGTGAGGAAGCCGGGACGCGGCGGATGGCCGGGTGCTCGGCATCCACGGCATTGGCGATCACGGTCGCCGCCGCATCCGCCGCGGCGGCGCTTGCGGCCAGCACCGTCACCGCATCGGCGATGCCGAGCGAGAAGCTTCGCCCCGGCCAGCCGCTGGTGGCGATGCCGCGCACCGGATCCTCGGCGCCGATCCGGATCAGGGCCTCCGGCACGGCACGGGCGAGATGCGGGACGAGGCCGATCCGCAGGCCGGCGCCGGGGGCGAGGAAGAGGGCGATGTCGCCGCCATTGTTCACATAGGCGGTGGTCAGCTCGGGCACCCCGGCGAGGGCTGCCAGCACCTCCTCCGCCACCGCGCCGGCAACGGCCGCCATCGGCGTGATGAAGCCGGCGCGGAAAGGCCAGGCCGCCGCTGCCATGCGCCGGGCGACGGGCCCCTGCAGCACCGGGCGGTCCGGCCCGAGCGGGGCGCGGAGCAGCGGCAGCTCCGCCACCAGCCCGGCGAGAAGCCCGTCGAAGGCGCCGATGGCGCGGGCGGCCGCATCACCGATGGCCGAGCGCGAGCCCTCGAGGCCGATCACCAGGTCGATCGGGCCGTCCTGCAGGTGCAGGCGGCCATCGGGAAGGGTGGTGGCTAGGGTGCGGGCCATGGGTTTCCGTCGATCCAGGCCTCCTGCCGCGCATCGCCGCCATGATCGGCGAGCAGCCTCTCCAGCGGCACCGCGTGGTCCACATGCCCGCCGAGCCGCGCGTAGAGATCGGCGCGCAGGGTGAACTCCATCGGCGCCACCAGCGCCGGCGTCGGCACATAGCCGAAGGCGCCATCCGGCACCCGCAGCACATCCGCCATGACGGTGATGCCGCCCCCCGGCCAAAGCGTGCAGGGCGCGCCGCCGATGGTGACGCGGACGAGGGAGCGCTGCACCTCCCGCGTCAGCAGCACCGGGTTCTCGGTGACGCCCGCCCGCAGCGAGCCGCCTGCGCCCGCCATGAACAGCACCGAGGTCAGCGCCGGCTCGCAATTCTCGCCGATGCGCTCGACGGTCTTCCGCACGGCGGGCGGGGTCGGCACCGGCACCGGGCGCAGCGCCTCGTCCAGCTCGACATAGAGGTGGTCCTCGCCCGTCGTGCTGGTCAGCAGCAGGCGGAGGCCGGGCCAGGCAGTCTTCGGGTCGATGCTCTCGATGACGGCGAGCGGGTCCTTGATGTCGGTCCCGCCCCAGCCGTCGCCCGGAAGCGCCACCTGGAAGTAGCGCCCGGGCGTCGAGCGCCGGCCGCGCACGCGGATGCCGGTGGGCGGCACGTCGAGGCACTTTCCCGCCTGGTGCTCCGACAAAACGCCGGTGATGTGGTCGTCGACCACGATCACCTCATCGACATGCCCGTGCCATTGCCGGGCGAAGATGCCGATGGCGGCGCTGCCGCAGCCGACGCGCATCCGCTGCTCGGGCACGCCGTCGACGATCGGTGCCTGGCCGGCCTGCAGCACCAGCTTCGCCCCGCTGTCGATCGCCACCTCCACCGCCTGCTTGTTGCAGAGCGCCAGCATGGCGGCGCAGGTGACGTTGCCCTCGCGCTTGGAGCCGCCCGTCAGGTGCCGCACGCCGCCGAGGCTCAGCATCTGGCTGCCGTACTCGGCGGTCGTCACATGGCCAATCTGCTCGCCATCGACGCGGATGGCCGCCGTTTCCGGGCCGAGATGCCGGTCGGTGTCGATCTTCACCTTGAGGCCGCAATAGCTGAAGATGCCCTCGGTCACGACGGTGACGGTATCGACGCCGGCATGGCGCGAGCCGACGATGAAGGGCGCCGGCTTGTAGTCCGGATAGGTGGTGCCGGCGCCGATCGCCGAGACGAAGACCTCCACCCGCGGCGCCAGCCCGCCGGCCCAGTCCTCCGACCCTTCGAGAAAGGGTACCGTCTCGCCTCCCGCCTCCACCACCCGCTGCATCAGCACCAGCGGGTCGGTGCGGACCAGGGCGCCGTCCTGGTTGGCATAGCGGCTGCAGGCGCCGCTGCGGCCGGGGCGGATGCGGCAGAGCACGGGGCAGGCATCGCAGCGGACGATGCCCTCATCCCCCTCGCGGGCGCCGAAGAGGGCGGTGCGGTCGGTGCTCATCGGGCATGACCAATCGTTGTGTCGCTAACGAGTTTGCCAGCCTGGCCGTGCCGCCACAACCCGAATCATCCCATCCGGCGGAGCGTGGCGATGAGCCGCGCCTGCTCGTCCCGCGGCAGCGGCGCGAGGGTTGCGGCGGTGACGGCCCTGGCCTTCTCCACCCAGCCGGGCAGGGCGGCAAGCGCCGTCGGCGTCAGCGCCACCAGCAGCATCCGGGCATCGGAGGGGTCGCGCTCCCGCACCACCAGGCCGCGGGCCATCAACCGCGCGACGACGCCCTTCACGGTTGGCGGGTCCATCGCCAGCAGCCGGCCGAGGAGGTTCTGCGAGAGCGGGCCACGCCGCCAGAGCACGTGGAGGGCCGCGAATTGCATGGAGGTCGGCCCGTCCTCGCCGATGATGCCCTGGAACAGGGCGAGGTGGCGCTGATAGGCCCGGCGCAGCAGGTGGCCCACCTGCTCCTCCAGCACGTAGTCCTCGGTCTCCCCCATCCTCGCCTCCGGGTCGCATTTCGTTTCTAGGCTTACGAATGGGCCGGGGCTAGAGTGGCGCTGGATCGAAGGGGATCAGCCCATGGCGGTGGAGCAGGCTTCGGGTCCGGCCAAGGGCCGCATCCTGGTGCGGAATATCGGGCTGCTGCTCTCGGGCGACCTGGCCGATCCGGTGCTCCAGGCAGATGCCATCCTGATCGAGGACGGCAGGATCGCGGCCGTGGGGCGGTCCGGGGAGCTGGCCGATCGCGGTGCGGTCGATGCCGTCATCGATGCGCATGGCTGCGCGGTCGCGCCCGGCCTGGTCGACAGCCATGTCCATCCGGTGATCGGCGACTGGACCCCCCGGCAGAACCAGATGGGCTGGGTCGAGAGCAACCTGCATGGCGGCGTCACCACCATGATCTCGGCCGGCGAGGTGCACCTGCCCGGGCGGCCGAAGGACATCGTCGGGCTGAAGGCGCTGGCGATCACTGCGCAACGGGCCTTCTTCAATGCCCGGCCGGCCGGGGTGAAGGTGCTGGCCGGCGCGCCGGTGCTGGAGAAGGGCATGGTGGAGAGCGACTTCGCCGAGCTCGCCGCCGCCGGCGTGACATTGCTGGGCGAGGTCGGCCTCGGCTCGGTGAAGGCGGGCTACGAGGCGCGGGAGATGGTGGCCTGGGCGCGCAAGCACGGCATCCAGAGCACCATCCATACCGGCGGGCCCTCCATCCCCGGCAGCGGGCTGATCGACAGAGACACGGTGCTGGAGGCGGATGCCGACATCATCGGCCATATCAATGGCGGGCATACCAGCCTGCCGGAGGCGCATGTCTGCGAGCTCTGCGAGCGCAGCAGCCGGGCGATCGAGCTGGTCCACAACGGCAACGAGCGGGTGGCGATCGCGGCGGTGCAGGCGGCGCGGGACCTCGGGCAGCTGCATCGCGTCATCCTCGGCACGGACAGCCCGGCCGGGTCGGGGGTGCAGCCGCTCGGCATCCTCAGGATGATCTCGCTGCTCTCCTCCCTCGGCGGCATCAAGGCGGAGCAGGCCTTCGCCATGGCGACCGGCAACACGGCGCGCATCCGCAGCCTCGATGCCGGGCTGATCGAGGCCGGGCGGGCGGCGGACCTCGTCTTCCTCGACCGGGCGCAGCACACGGCGGGCCGGGACCTGCTGCACAGCGTCGAGCTCGGCGACATCCCCGGCATCGGCGGCGTCATGATCGACGGGGTGATGCGCTGCGGCCGCAGCCGCAACACCCCGCCGGCCGAGCGGGTGCCCGAGACGCTCGGGCATTGATCCCGGGCTGGCGCCAGGGCCTCCGCAACGGGCTGGTCTTCGGCGCGCTGGCGCTGGGGGCGGTGATCGCCCTCAATGCCGGGGAGCTGCTGGGACTCGGCGCGGTGCTGGCGGACCTGCCGGCGGCGGTCGGCATCTCCGCTGCCGTCCACATCCCGCAGATCCTGCTGACGGCCGCCGCCTGGCGGGCGCTGCTGCCGCCCGCGGCGCGGCCGCCCTTCCGGGTGATGGCGCAGCTCCGCTGGTACCGGGAATCGGCCAATGCGCTGGTGCCGGCCGGGGCGCTGGTCGGGCAGGCGGCGGCGGCGCGGCTGCTCGCGCGCCACGGGATCTCCGGCCAGATGGCGGGGGCGACGGCGACCGTCGACCTGACGCTGGAGGCCGTCTCGCAACTCTTCTTCACCCTGGCGGGCGTCGCGCTGCTGCTCGGGGTGGGGGATGGGCCAGGGCTGCTCGGCTTTGCCGCGGCCGGGTTCGGCATCGCGCTGGCCGGGGCAGGGGCCATGGTGCTGTTCCAGCGCCGCCTGCCGCTGGCCCTGCTGGAACGCGGGCTCGGGCGGCTGGCGCGGCGCTGGCCGGCCATCGACCCCGGCTGGGTGCGGGGGCTGCAGGCGGCGATCCTCGACCTGCATGCCGACTGGCCGCGGTTGGCGGCGGCGACCCTCTGGCATACAGTCTCATGGCTGCTGGGGGCGGTGGAGATCGCAGGCGTGCTGTGGCTCCTCGGCCATCCGATCAGCCTGGCGGATGCGCTGGTGATCGAGAGCCTGGCCCAGGCCTTGCGGAATGTCGGCTTCATGCTGCCGGGGGCCCTGGCGGTGCAGGAGGGGGCGATCATCGGCGCCGCGGCGCTGGTCGGGGTGCCGGCCGCGGCGGCCCTCGCCGTGGCCCTGGTGCGGCGGGCGCGGGAGGTCTGCCTCAGCCTGCCGGGCCTTATCGCTTGGCAGCGGGCGGAGACCGGGGCTATGCGTCCGGCTGGACCGAGGGACAGGTGATGGCGAGCAAGACATCGGGGGTGTTCGACCTGCTGCGGCTGGTGCCGCGCGGGGGGCCGGCGATCTGCAACATCTCCGTCACCAATATGTGCAACGCGACCTGCGACTTCTGCAATTTCGCCCATGACAAGGGCTTCGTGAAGCACCGGAGCTGGCTGGATGCGGAGCGCTTTCCGGCCGCGCTGACCCGGCTGCGCGAGCAGGCCAATGTGCGCTTCGTCACCTTCATGGGCGGCGAGCCGCTGCTGCACCCGAAGATCCTGGAGATGGCGCGGGAGGCGACGGCGCAGGGCACCCAGCCGACCCTCGTCACCAATGGCTGGCTGCTGCCACCCAAGGTGGACGATCTGGCGGCGGCCGGCATCACCACCCTCTTCATCTCCATCGATAGCGAGCATGCGCATCTGCACGAGGAGAATCGCGGGCTGAAGGGCGTCTGCGCCCGCATCCGGGAGGCGAATACGCGCCTCGCCGCCAAAGGGGTGACGCCCATCGCCAGCGTCGCCATGACCCGCTTGGTGAAGGACTATGCCGCGCTCGGGCGCTTCCTCAAGGAGCTCGGCTTCGCCGCCGTCACCTTCTCCTATCCACGGAAGGCGGCGCTCGGCTCCTCCTCCCTCGTCTTTTCCGAGGATAGCGAGCTGGTCGACATGTCCCAGGCGGAGCTGCTGACCGCCTTCGACGGGGTGGAGCAGGCCCGCGCCGTCATCCCCGTCCACAACCCGCGCGCCGCCATCGCCGATATGCGCCGGCGCCTCACCGGCCAGGGCGAGCGCTTCATCTGCCATGCCGGCTACAAGTATTTCTACCTCGACTGGAACTACGACCTCTGGCGCTGCGAGGATTGGAAGGAGCCGCTCTCTTCCGTCTGGGACTTCACACCGGACAAGGTGATGCGCGATGGCTGCCAGGCCTGCACCACCGACTGCTACCGCGATGCCAGCATCATGCTGCATTTCTCGGTCTCGATCGGCGATTCCTTCGCGCGGCTACGGGAGGGGCGGCCGCTGGCGGCCGTTGCGGCGCTGGCCGACCGGCGCAACCTCGGCTCGCTCGGCGCCGTCATCGGGCATGGCGCACGGCTGGCCAATCTGGCGGGAAGGGCCTGAGCCGATGGCGGCGGTGATCCGGAAGCTCGTCGTGCTGCTGGACGAGACGCGGCGGGAGATGGGGCGCGAGCTGCCCCGGCCGATCCGCCGCGCCGTCGCCTGCGCCGTCATCGAGAACCCCTTTGCCGGCCGCTACGAGGAGGACCTCGCCGAGCTGATCGCCCAGGGCGAGGAACTCGGCGCGCTGCTGGCGGAGCGCGCGGTCGCCGCCCTAGGCATTCCGGGCGAACAGGTGGAAAGCTTCGGCAAGGCGGCGGTGGTGGGGGAGGCCGGCGAGCTCGAGCATGCCGCCGCGCTGCTGCACCCGAAGATGGGGGCGCCGGTGCGCGCGGCGCTCGGCAGGGGGCCGGCGCTGATCCCCTCGGCCAAGAAGGCCGGCGGTCCGGGGACGGCCATCGACGTGCCGCTGGGCCACAAGGACGCCGCCTTCGTCCGCAGCCATTTCGATGCCATCGAGGCCCGGGTGCCGGATGCGCCGCGAGCCGGCGAGATCCTGCTCTGCCTGGCGCTGACCGATGGCGGACGGCCGCTGCCGCGCATCGGCGGCCTGACCACCGCCGAGATCACCGGCCAGGACGGCCTTCGCTAATTGCGTTGTCCCCGGATTTGGTGGTGCGGGTCCGAGCAGCGGGGGCTGCTCAGTTAGGTCAGGCCGAGCGGCTCGTCGCTGCCTGCCTGTGCCTGGTAACGTCCGGCCGGACGTCCCGAACGCGCGCTAACGCGTGTACCTTCACGAATACCGACCCAAGGTCAGGCCATCCGCTTATCTCGAATTTGGCCTTTCAGGCAGTCGACAGGGTTATGGGATGGCCACGGCCCTTTCGGACGTCCCAGCCGTTCTGTGCGACGCCGCATGCGCTGATGGACCCGCAATCTCTGGTCACTCCATAGCTGCCGCCTGCGCTCAGCGTCGCCGCCAAATTTCGGGGTCGATCCGCCCGGCGAGTTCCGGCATCTCGTTGGCCAGGAAGACCGGCTCCTCCCCGCGGCGCCGCTTGGAGGCATAGTCGCGCGCCAGCCGCACGACGAGGCCCGAGAGCAGCAAGATTGCGACCAGGTTGATCGTCGCCATCAGCCCCATGGAGGCATCGGCCGCATTGAAGACGGTGGCCACGCTCTGCACTGCCCCCCAGACCACCATCGCCAGCACGCCGAGGCGCAAGGCGACAAGCCCCGCTCGGCGACCGAGGCCCAGGAAGACCAGTGCATTCTCCGCATAGGCATAGTTGCCGATGATCGAGGTGAAGGCGAAGAACAGTACCGCGATGGCGATGAAGTAAGGGCCAGCGGCGCCAATATGCATGCTCAGCGCCTCCTGCGTGAGCTGTGTGCCGTTGGCATCGGTGCCCGCCTGCAGCACGCCCGAGAGCAGGATGAGCAGCGCGGTCGCGGTGCAGATCACCAGCGTGTCGATGAAGACGCCGAGGGACTGCACGAAGCCCTGGCTGGCCGGGTGATGCGGGTCGGGCGTCGCTGCTGCGGCGATGTTGGGCGCGCTGCCCATCCCTGCCTCGTTCGAGAAGAGGCCGCGCTTGACGCCGTTCAGCATCGCGGCGGCCATGGAGCCCGCAACGCCGCCCGCCGCCGGCTCCAGCCCGAAGGCCGAACGCACGATCAGCGCCAGCATCGAGGGCACCTCGGCGATGTTGGCCACGACCGCGTAAAGCGCGACCGAAATGTAGCCCAGCGCCATCACGGGCACGATCACCTCCGCCGCGCGGGCGATGGTGGCGATGCCACCGAAGATGATGAGCCCGGCCAGCACGGCCAGCGCGAGCCCGGTGGCGAGCTTGGGCAGGCCGAAAGCACCTTCCATCGCATCGGCGATGGAGTTGGCCTGCACCGCATTGAAAACCAGCCCGAAGGAGAGGATCAGGCAAGCGGAGAAGAGTGCGCCCGCCCATGGCGCGCCGAGCCCGCGCGCGATGTAGAAGGCTGGGCCTCCGCGATAGCGCCCCTCCTCGTCCCGAACCTTGAAGAGCTGGGCAAGCGTGCTTTCGGCGAAGGCTGTGGCCATGCCGAGAGCCGCCACCATCCACATCCAGAAGATCGCGCCGGGCCCGCCTAGCGTCAGCGCAACCGCCACGCCGGCGATGTTCCCGGTGCCGACGCGGGAGGCCAGGCTTGTGCAGAGTGCCTGGAAGGGAGTGATCCCGGCCCGGTCCGCCCGCTTGGCGCCGGTGATGTTGCGGATCATCTCCGGGAAACGGAGGATCTGGATGAAGCGTAGGCGCAGGGTGAAGAAGACCCCGACCGCGAGCAGTCCATAGATCAGCACGTAGTTCCAAAGGACTGCGTTCAGCAGGTCGATCACCGCGTCCATTCGAAGGCTCCGGTCCTGCCGTCCGCGCGGCCGTTGGGGATCCCACGCCCAGCCAACACCACCCTTGGGACGGCCGAGGCGGCCCCGGAGCGGGCGGCCAGCCCTGAGGGATCGAGGTCCAAGGAACGGCCGGGCCGGAACATAGTTCTGAGCACCCAGCGCCACCGCCAGCGGAATGTCAGGCCGAAAGGTCCAGCCCCCTTGGAGATGGCGACAGGCCGGCACTCATCGCGGAGCTCGTTTCCTTTGAAAGGACAAAGCATTACCGCGCCGAATGCGCTAACCACCCATCCGCGCTCCGGCTTTGCCGGTATCGCCGCATTCGCCGCCTCGACCCGAACGCGCTGAACAGCGGCATTCCCGGCTGGGGCACCTTGCAGCATCTCAGCAGCGAGCTGCGGCTGCGCGCTGCGGCCGGGTTGCGGGCCAAGCATGTCTCCTATCGTGGCGCCGGGCCGCTGCTTGTTGGATTGCCGCCGCGAGCTGCTCGTCCCGCCGCTGGCCGCGCTGCTGCCCGACCGGCCTGCTGCGGCGCAGGCCGAGGCGCCCTGGCCCAGCAGGCCGGTCAAACCCATGATCCCCTGGCCGGCGGGCGCGCCGGCCGACACCTTTGGCCGCGCCGTCGCTCGCGAGCCAACGCCGCGGCTCGGCCGGAGCCTGGTCACAGACAAACGCACAGGCGTGACCGGCAGGCGTCTCCTGACCCGTCCAGCTTTCCCCTTGACGGATCGGACCACCGACGGCCACGCTGTTATCCACGCGTCACGATGCCTGCAGGGCCCTGCAGCTGCAGCTTCGCCAATGAAAAAATGGCCGTCCCCGGTGCAAGGTGCCGGCATGGAAAGCGGACCATCGTCCAGGTGGGAGGAACATGGATGAACTGGGATAAGCGGACTCTCTTCGGGCTTGCCGGCGCCGCAGCCTTGTCTCTGGGCTTGGCGATGCCGGCGGCGGCACAGACCCAGCCGCCCATCCGGATCGGGGTGCTCGTCGCCCTAGAGGGCGCCTTCGCCGCCGGCGGCGCCGATGCCGTGCGCAACGTCGAACTCGCCCTGCGGCAGGTGAACCACACCGCCGGCGGGCGCCGGATCGAGACGGTCGTGGCGCCGAGCGACACGCGGCCGGATACTGCCGTGCGCCAGGCGCGCAAGCTCATCGAACAGGATCGCGTCGATTTCATTATCGGGCCGCTCTCCGGTTCCGAGGGCATCGCGATCCGCGACTACGCCAAGACAATTCCCGACCGCACGATCATCAACGGCATCTCGGGTGCGCTCGAGATGACCTGGGTGGATCCCGCGCCCAACGTCTTCCGCTTCAACCTCGACGGCGCGCAGTGGGGTACCGGCCTCGGCCGCTACGTCGTGCAGAACCGGGGCTGGCGCCGAGTCGCCACGGTCGCCGCCGATTACTCCTTCGGCTACACCAACTTCCTCGGCTTCGCGGTCGATTTCTGCCGCGCCGGCGGCACCATCGTGCAGCGCTTCTGGGTGCCGCTCGGCGCCACGGATTTCGGCGGCGTGATCGCGCAACTGCCGGATAACGTGGACGCCGTCTATCTCGGCATGGGCGGCACGGATGCCATCAACTTCCTGAACCAGTGGCAGCAGGCCGGCGCCGGCACACGGATCATCGGCGGCACCATCATGGCTGACCAGACAGTCCTGACCGCGCGCGGCCGCGCCAAGGAAGCGCTGGTCGGGACGCTGACCTCCGGCCCGCTGGCGGAGGACAATGCGGACCCGGCCTGGCAAACCTATGTGCGCCAGTACCGCGAGGCCTTCCCGGCGAACCAGCGCTTCCCGAGTCCCTCGCTGTTCGGCACCGGCTACTACATCGCCACGCAGGCCGCGATCGCTGGGCTGAATGCTGTGAACGGCGATCTCAGCGACGGGCAGCGGCGGTTCAACGCGGCGCTCTCGTCGCTGCGCCTCGCCACGCCGCTCGGCGAGGTCACGTTGAACGAGAACCGCCAGGCCACCGGCACGGTCTTCGTCAACGAGATCGCGGAAGGCCCCGGCGGGACGCTGGTGAGCCGCAACGTCGCGAAGGTCGACGGCGTGAACCAGACCTTGGGGCTGACCGCCGCGCAGTTCCAGGCCATGGGGCTGCCGTCCCGCACCAACCCGGACTGCCGGGCGCTGGGCGGCGGCTGACCGGCGATCCCGTGGACGGCGCCTGGCGGCGCATCCTGCGGGCTGGCCCCGGCGAAGCGGGGTAGGGTCCGTTGTGCGCTCCCGGCCCGCCGTCCCGCACGGAGTGTCCGCCGCCATGACCGACATCGCGCGACGCTACCCCGTCTGGACGCTGATCGTCCTGCTGCTGGCAGCGGGGCTGCTGTGGCTCATCCTGACGCCCTGGACCGCGGGCGTTGAGCAGGTGCTCGGCCGCAAGCGGGTCTTCGTCAATGCGTTGTTCGGCGGCCTGACGCTCGGCGCGCTCTATTTCCTGGTCGCGTCCGGCTTCACCCTGATCTTCGGGCTGATGCGCAACGTCAACCTGGCGCATGGCTCGCTGTACCTGCTGGGCGGCTATCTGGGCTATGGGGTGTCGAATGCGGCCGGCGACTGGCTGGTGGCCGTGCCGGTCGTCTTCCTGGTGGTCGGGCTGTTCGGCCTGCTGCTCCAGCATCAGGTCTTCCGGCGCATGGAGGGCGAGGAGCTCCGGCAGACCATGGTCACCATCGGCCTGTCGGTGGTGCTGGCCGACATCATGCTGTGGATCTGGGGCGGGCAGTCCTACACGCTGCAGACGCCCGACTGGCTCTCGGGCCCCGCAACCCTGCCGATCGTCGTCGCGGTCGACCGCAACGGGGCGCCTGTCTACATGCGCTTCCCGCAGGTGCGCATCGCCATTCTGATCATGGCGATCGTCATCGGCCTCGGGATGTGGCTGGTGCTTAACCGAACGCGGCTCGGCATGCTGGTCCGCGCGGGCGTCGACGACCGGGAGATGCTGACTGCATCGGGCATCCGGATCCAGTACGTGTTCCTCGCCGTCTTCGGCTTTGGCGCGGGGCTGGCGGGTGTTGCGGGCGTGGTCGGCGGTACCTTCCAGTCGCTCGCCCCGGGCGAGGACACGCGCTTCCTGCTGGCGAGCCTGGTCGTGGTGATCGTCGGCGGCATGGGGTCGATCACCGGCGCCGCACTCGGCGCGCTCATCATCGGCCTCGTCGAGCAGATCGGGCTGGTCTACGCGCCAACCTATTCGGTAGTCTTCACCTTCCTGATCATGGCGCTCGTCCTGGCCTTCCGGCCGCAGGGCCTCATTGGCAACCGGCGCTGAGGGGGCGGCATTGGCGCTGACCGACAAGTCCCGCGACCAGCGCGCCGGCACCCCCGCCGGCTCCGCCTCTTGGCCGGACCTGGTCATGTCCATTCCCGCCGGCTGGTGGGCGACGGGCTGCATCCTGCTGATCATGCCCACCCTCGCCAGCGACTTCTGGCTGTTCCAGGTCTTCGGCTGGTCCTTCTGCCTCGGGGTCATCGCGCTCTCGCTGATGTTCCTCGCGGGCTATGGCGGGATGGTGAGCCTCATCCAGATGACCGTCGCGGCGCTGGCCGGCTACATGGTGGCGATCCTCGGCACGTCCGGGGTGCAGCAGATCAGCCTTGGCCTACCCTGGTGGCTCTACCTGCCGCTGGCGGTCCTGATCGCGGCGGCTTTCGCCACGGCCGTGGGCGCGCTGGCGGTGCGTACCGAGGGCATCTACACCATCATGATCACCCTCGCGATCGCCAGCGCCTTCTTCTACTTCACCCGCCAGAATTACGAGATATTCAACGGCTACAGCGGTTTCAACCTGGTGGTGCCGCCGCGAGTGCTCGGCATCGACTGGCGGCAGCCGACCGCCTTCTACTACCTCGCCCTGGTCTTCGCGGTGCTGTGCTTCCTCGCCGTCGTCTATGTCGCGCGCTCGCCCTTCGGCCTCGCCCTGCAGGGCATCCGCGACAACCCGAGGCGGATGGCGGCGATGGGCTTCAACGTCGTCGCGCACCGGATCGCCGCCTATGGCTTCGCCGGCGTCATCGCCGCCATCGGCGGCATCCTCCTCGTCTGGCAGAACACCCAGGTCGCCGCCTTCACCGCGGGGATCGGGGCGGTGATCGACATCCTGATCATCGCCGTCATCGGTGGCTTGCGCCGCCCGATCGGGCCCTTCGTCGGCGCCTTCATCTACGTGCTGCTCGGCACCTTCAGCCCGGATGTGCTGTCCGCCTTCAACCTGTCGAACGAACGCTTCAAGCTGCTCATCGGGCTCGGCTTCCTCGCGGTGGTGTTCTTCTCCCCCGATGGCGCGTTGGGGCTATGGGACCGCTGGCGGGAGGCGCGCCGCAGGCCGGTCGATCCCCTCACCGGCCGGGCAAACCCGGGCCGCGTGCCGTGAGGCCCACCGAAGCGCGGCCCGCTGCCGCCCGCGCGGACGCGGCCGAGCGACTCGGCGCCGCCGGGTCCGGCAACGCGCTCGAACTGCGCGGCGTGACCAAATTGTTCGGCGCGCTCGCCGCCATCTCGGACGTTACGATGACGGTCGCGGCCGGGGAGCGGCGCGCCGTGCTGGGGTCCAACGGCGCGGGGAAGACGACGCTGTTCAACTGCGTCACCGGCGACTTCCTGCCGAGCTCGGGCACGATCCGCCTGTTCGGCGAGGAGGTGACGCGCTTCCCGGCACATGAGCGCATTCGCCGGGGCCTGCGCCGCACCTACCAGATCTCGCTGCTGTTCGGCGGGCTCAGCGTCGCGGACAATGTCTACCTCGCCTGCCGCGGCGTCAGCCGCGGCCGCTTCTCGCTGCTCCGCCCGCGGCGTGGCGACCCGCTCCTCACGCGCAGCGAGGAGTTGATCGAGGCCGTTCACCTGGCGGAGGTGCAGGGACGGCTGGTGAGCGAACTCAGCTACGGCCAGCAGCGCCAGTTGGAGATCGCGCTGGCGCTGGCCGGCGCCCCGCGGCTCATCCTGTTCGACGAGCCGGCGGCCGGCCTGTCGCCCAC
Organism: Belnapia sp.; assembly: GCF_059504005.1. Lineage (NCBI taxonomy): Bacteria > Pseudomonadati > Pseudomonadota > Alphaproteobacteria > Acetobacterales > Roseomonadaceae > Belnapia > Belnapia sp. The sequence continues at coordinate 74,254 of NZ_JCACHU010000166.1, forward strand.
GGAGCGCGCCGAGCTGGTGGCCATCCTGGCGAACATGCCGGCCCATATCGGCTTCATCATCATCGAGCACGACATGGATGTGGCGCTGCGGGTCGCCCAACGCGTGACGATGATGCACAACGGCCGCGTCTTCAAGGAGGGCACGCCGGCCGAGATCGAGGATGATCCACAGGTCCAGGAGCTCTATCTGGGGGACGGACGCCATGCGCATGCCTGACCGCCAGGGTCCTGCCAGCCTCGACATCCGCGGGCTGAACGTCTTCTACGGGGCGAGCCACGCCCTGCAGGGCGTCGACCTGCGACTCGATGGCGGCGCGCTGTCGGTGGTGGGCCGGAACGGAATGGGCAAAACCACGCTGTGCAAGGCGATCATGGGCCTCGTTCCCGTGGCCTCGGGGTCGGTCGCCTTCCGCGGGCAACCGCTGCTCGGCCGTTCCCCCGCGGACATCGCGCGGCTCGGCATCGGCTACGTGCCGCAGGGGCGCCGCCTCTGGCGGTCGCTGACGGTGGACGAGCACCTGCGGATGGTCGCGCGCAGGGGCGGCGCGTGGACCATCGAGCGGGTTTACGCGACCTTCCCGCGGCTGGCCGAGCGCCGCGGCAATGGCGGCGCGCAGCTTTCGGGCGGCGAGCAGCAGATGCTGGCGATCGGTCGGGCGCTGCTGATGAACCCGAAGCTGCTGGTCATGGACGAGCCGACCGAAGGCCTCGCCCCGGTGATCGTCGCGCAGCTCGAGGAGTTGCTCGTCTCGCTCGCCGAGGATGGCGAGATCGACGTGCTGGTGATCGAGCAGAACATCGGCGTCGCCTGCGCGGTGGCGGAGACGGTGGCCATCATGGTCAATGGCCGCGTCAACCGCATCGCCCCGGCACGCGACCTAGCCGCGGACCGGGAGCTGCAGCAACGCCTGCTCGGCGTCGGCCGCTACGGGCACGAGGACACGCCGCTGGTCGCCGAGCCGCCGGCGGAGGCCGACATCCGCCGGCCGGCGGGCGCGTCCAGCAAGATCTACATGTCCAACCCCACGCTGCCGACGCGCTGGTCGAAGCCGGTCCCGGTGGAGGTGCTGGAGCGTATGGCCCGGGTGGTCACCAACCAGCCTATCGCCGCCCCGGCGGGGGGACAGGCCGAGATCCGGCCGCTCGCCGCGCCGGGTTCCGATGTCGTGCTCGTGGTGGGCACGCTCGACACCAAGGGCGAGGAACTGCGCTACATGCGCGACCTCATCCGCGAGGCCGACCTGCCGGTGCGCCTGGTGGACCTGTCGACCAGCGGCGGGCATTCCGGCGCGGATGTTCCCGCGCATCAGGTCGCGGCCTTCCATCCGCGCGGCGCCGCCGGGGTCTTCACCGGCGACCGCGGCGCCGCGGTCGCGGCGATGACCGAAGCCTTCCGGCGCTGGCTGGAACGGCAATCGGGCATCGCCGGCATCCTCTCGGCGGGCGGATCGGGCGGGACGGCGATGGTTGCGCCGGCCATGCGGACGCTGTTGGTCGGGGTGCCGAAGCTGATCGTCTCGACCGTCGCAAGCGGCGATGTGCGACAGTATGTCGGCACCGCGGACATCATGCTGATGCATTCGGTCGCCGACGTTCAGGGGCTGAATGCGATCACTGAGGACGTGCTGGGCAATGCCGCCCAGGCGATGATCGGCATGGTCAGGGCCCGCCGTGCCGCCCGGCCGCGCCGGCCGAGGCGCCCAGCCGTCGCGCTGTCCATGTTCGGCGTCACCACCCAATGTGTTCAGCAGATTGCGGGCGCGCTGCGCGAGGACTGGGACTGCCTCGTCTTCCACGCCACCGGCATCGGCGGGCAGTCCATGGAGCGGCTGATCGACGACGGCAAGGTCGCAGCGGTCATCGACATCACTACCACTGAGGTCGCGGACATGCTGTTCGGTGGCGTGCTGCCCGCCACGCCCGACCGCTTCGGCGCCGTGATCCGCACGCGCATGCCCTTTGTCGGCTCCGTCGGCGCGGCGGACATGGTCAATTTCGGCCCGCCCGAGACGGTGCCGGAGCGCTACCGCGGACGGGTCTTCTACCACCACAACCCGCAGGTGACGCTGATGCGCACCACCCCCGAGGACTCCGCCGCGATCGGCCGCTGGATCGCCGAGCGGCTCAACCTGATGGAGGGGCCGGTGCGCTTCTACCTGCCCGAGGGCGGCGTCTCGGCGCTCGATGCCCCCGGCCGCGCCTTCCAGGATCCCGTGGCCCGCCAGGCGCTGTTCCGCGCCATCGAGGCGACGCTGCGTCCCGGTCCCAACCGGCAACTGATCCGCCTGCCGCAGCACATCAACGACCCGGGTTTCGCCGCCGCGGTCCTCGCCGGCTTCCGCCAGCTGCATGGCGGAGCCCGGACGCCACGCAGGAAGAGGGGCCAGCCATGAGCGCGCAGCGCGAGACCCGCCAGGACATCCTCGATCGTTTCCGCGCCATGGTCGCCCGTGGCGAGCCGATCATCGGCGGCGGCGCAGGCACCGGGCTCTCGGCGAAATGCGAGGAGGCGGGCGGGATCGACCTGATCGTGATCTACAACTCCGGCCGCTTCCGCATGGCCGGCCGCGGTAGCCTCGCCGGCCTCATGCCCTATGGCGACGCGAACGCGATCGTCATGGAGATGGCGGGCGAGGTGCTGCCGGTAGTGCGTCGGACGCCGGTGCTCGCTGGCGTCTGCGCGACCGACCCTTTCCGGCGGATGGAGGTCTTCCTGGACGAGGTCCGGCGCATCGGCTTCGCGGGCGTGCAGAATTTCCCAACCGTCGGCCTGATCGACGGCGTCTTCCGGCAGAACCTGGAAGAGACCGGCATGTCTTACCAGCTCGAGGTCGAGATGGTGGCGATGGCGCGCGCCCGGGGATTGCTAACCACCCCTTATGTCTTCGACGAGGCGGATGCGGTGGCCATGGCGAGGGCAGGGGCCGACATTGTCGTCGTGCATCTGGGACTCACCGCCGGCGGTAGCATCGGCGCCGACACCGGGCTGAAGCTGCCCGACTGCCCGGCGATCGTCGAGCGCATCGCGGCGGCGGCGCTGACCGAGAAGCCCGACGCCATCGTCCTGGTGCATGGCGGGCCGGTCGCAATGCCCGCGGATGCCGAGTTCATCCTGCGGAACACCTCGGCCTGCCACGGATTCTACGGCGCTTCGTCCATGGAGCGCCTGCCCGCCGAGATTGCGCTGACCGAGCAGACCCGTGCCTTCAAGCGCATCGCACGCAGCTGAGCCGATAAGGGAACGAGCATGAGCGGGCAAATCATCGGGCAACTCATCCTCTTGCTGATCGTCGCTGTCGTCGGCATCGCCATCGTCTATTGGGTGATGCAGCGGCTCTACCGTCGCTCGACGAAGGAGATCGCCTTCGTGCGCACCGGATTCCTCGGGGAGAAAGTGGTGATCGACGGCGGCGCCTTCGTCTGGCCCATCATCCACGACATCACGCCGGTCAACATGAACGTGCTGCCGCTGCCGATCAGCCGCTCGAAGGGCGAGGCGGTGATCACGCGGGACCGGATGCGCATCGATCTGGAGGCCGAGTTCTACGTGCGCGTGCAGCCCGAGCGGCGCGCCGTGGCGATGGCTGCCTCGACGCTCGGCCGCCGGACGCTGGAGCCGGAACGGCTGAACGCCCTGCTGTCGGGCAAGTTCGAGAGCGCGCTGCGCGCCGTTGCCGCCGAGATGGACATGGCCGGCATGCACGAGAAGCGCTCGGACTACGTCGCGCGCGTCAAGGCGGTGGCGCAGGCCGATCTTGAGAAGAACGGGCTCGAGCTCGAGAGCGTCGCGATCCTCGACATCGACCAGACCAGTCTGGAGTTCTTCAACCCTTCCAACCGCTTCGATGCGGAAGGCCTCACCGCACTGATCCGGGAAATCGAAGGCAGGCGCACGTTGCGCAATGACATCGAGCAGAATGCGATGATTCAGATCCGGGCGCGCAACCTGGAGTCCGAGAAGCGGGCGCTCGACATCGAGCGGGAGGGCGAGGAAGCTCGCCTCGACCAGGAGCGCGAGATCGAGTTCCGGCGCGCCCAGCAGCGGGCGCAGGTTGCGCGCGAACGCGCCGCCCGGGACACGGAGGCGGAGGAAGCGCAGATCACGGCGCGCGAGATCATCGAGAAGGCACGCATCGAGAACGAACGTGTCGTCGCCGAGGCGCGCATCGCTTCCGAGCGCGAGGTCCGCGGCCGCGAGATCGCGCGCCAGAAGGCCATCGAGTCCGAGGAGATCGCCGCGCGCGAGGAGGTGGATAAGCTGCGCATCCTGCACGAGCGGAGCGTGCGCGAGGCCCGGATCGAGAACGACCGCGAGACGCAGTCCCGCGAGATTGCCAAGCAGCAATCCCTACAGGAGGCCGAGATCGCTGCGCGTGAGGCGACCGAGCGGGCGCGCATCGAGCAGGAGAGGGCGGTCGACGAGGCGCGGATCGCTCGGGAGCGCGAGACCCAGGGGCTCGAGATTGAGCGGCAGCGCAGCCTGGAACATGCGGAGATCGTCGCGCGCGAGGAGACCGAGAAGCGGCGCATGGCGCAGACCTTGCTGCTGGCCCAGACCCGCATCGCCGGGGAGGAGAAGGTCCGCCGGCAGGAGATCGAGCGGCAGCGGAGCCTGGAGGAGGCGGAGATCGTGGCCCGCGAGGCCGTGGAACGTGCCCGCATCGCGCAGGCCGCCGAGGTGAACGAGGCGCGCATCGGAGAGGACCGGCGCATCCGGGAGCTGGAGATCGAGCGCCAGAGCTCGGTCGAGGCGGTGGAGATTGCTGCGCTTGAGGCGACCGAGGCGGCGCGCATCGCGCGCGACAAGCGCATCTCTGCCGACCGGATCGCCGCCGAGGAGGCGACCCGGACGCGCGAAATTGCGCGCGAGCAGGCGCTGGAGGGGGCGGAGATTGGGCGCCGCCAGGAGGTGGAGAAGGCGCGGATCGCCGCCGAGCTGGCGCTGGAGCAGGAGCGCATCGCCAGCCGCCGGACACGGGAGATCATCGATATCGAGCGCGCGAAGGTCGTGGAGGCGGCCGAGCAGTCGAAGGTAGTCTCGCTAGCGGGCGAGAAGGCGAAGGCCGCGCAGGCCGATGCCGCGGTGCGGCAGGCGCAGATCGCCGCTCAGCGCGACGTCGAGGCCGCGGAGGTGGAGCGCGAGCGCGCCGTGGAAGCGGCGAAAGTCGAGCGGCGCCGGGCGCTGGAGCAGATTGAGATCGCTCGCGTGCAGGCGCTGCGTGAGGCCGAGATCGAGAGCCGTGAGGATGTGGAGCGCGCCCGCGTCGCGTCTGAACGGCAGCTCGACGAGATCCGCATCGACCACGAGACCAGCCGGCGGCGGCTGGAGGTCGAGCGGGAGAAGGTGGTGGAGAGCGTGCAGATGGACAAGGCGATCGCGCTCTATCGCAAGTCGCTTGACGAATCGGCCGCCAGGGCCGAGGCCGAGGCGGCGCGGGCGCTGGCCGCGGTCTCCGAGGAGAAGGTCCGCACCGCGCGCGAAACCGAGGCCGCGAGCCGGCGCAAGTCGGTGGATGTGCTGCTGGCGGAGAAGGCGGCTGCCGAGGCGCGGCTGATGGCCGAGGCCGCGAAGGTGCGCGCCGCCGTCGAGGCCGAGGCGCAGAAGCTGCTGAATGAAGCGGAGAATATCCTGACGGACGAGGCGAGGCACTCGTTGTTCCGCCGGAAGCTGCTGGAGCATGTGGAGGGAATTGTTGCGGCCAGCGTCAAGCCGCTCGAGAAGATTCAGGACATCCGCATCGTGCAGCTCGACGGCCTCACCGGCGGTGGCGGCGGCGTTGGGTCGCCGACCGACGAGGTGATCAACTCGGCGCTGCGCTACCGCGTGCAGGCGCCACTGATCGACAGCCTGCTCGGCGACATTGGCATCGAGGGCGGCAGCCTGGCGAAGCAGGGCGGCCTGATCCGCGAGGCCTCCGACATGCAGCGCATCGCTGAGGGCGCCCGCAAGGCGGGCAAGGGGGACCAGAAATAGATGGCACGGGTCTATGTGAGCTCCGTGATCGACGCGCCCGTTGCGCGGGTCTGGGAACGGGTCCGCGACTTCAACGGCCTGCCGCGCTGGCTCCCAGCGGTGCGGGAGAGCCGGATCGAGAACGGCGAGCCATCAGACCGCGTCGGCTGCGTCCGTGACTTCCGGCTGCAGAACGGGGATAGGCTGCGGGAGCAGCTCCTGGCCCTCTCGGACTACGAGTATTTCTGCACCTATTCCATTCTCGAGAGCCCCATGCCGCTGACCGGCTACGTTGCCACGCTGCGGCTGACGCCGGTCACGGACGGGGACCGCACCTTCGCGGAATGGTTGGCCGAATTTGACTGCGCGCCGGAGGCTGCCGACGAGCTGGAGAAGGGCATCGGCCAGAACGTGTTCCTGGCGGGCTTCACGGCGCTCAAGCGCCAGATGGCGACGTGACATGCCGAAGGTGGTGCGCAGCACGGTGATCGCGGCGCCGGTGGAGGCGGTCTGGGCGGTGCTGCGCGATTTCAACGGGCATGACCGCTGGCACCCCGCCGTTGCCGAGAGCCAGATCGAGCGCGGGCAGAGCGCCGACCGCATCGGATGCATCCGCCGCTTCCGGCTGCAGGACGGATCGGAGTTACGCGAGCGCCTGCTCACGCTGTCAGATGCGGACCTGGCCTTCAGCTACTGCCTGCTCGAGACGCCGATACCTCTGCTCAACTACGTGGCGCATGTGCGGCTGGCGCCGGTGACGGATGTCGACCAGACCTTCTGGCACTGGGAAAGCCGCTTCGACACGCCGGCCGGCCGCGAGGTGGATCTCGCCCGCATGGTGGGCGACCAGATCTATGGCGGCGGCTTTGCGGCGATCCGCGACTATCTGGCACGGGAGACGGGCTGATGGCGGTGACGGTGGAGAGCCATGGGACGATTGCCGAAGCGCAGCGCGCGCTCGGGTCCGGCGCCGTGTATCTGGGCGGCGGCACCATCCTGATGCGTGCCGTCAATGCCGGGCTGGTGCAGGGGCGGGTGGTGCGTAGCACGGACCCGTCGCTGTCGCGGATCCGGCCCATGGGCGAAGGCGTCGAGATCGGCGCGGGCGTCACCATGGCCGCCATCGCGGCCAATCCGGACCTCGGCTTCCTGCATCCGGTGGTCCGCGCGGTGGGCGGGCCGCAGGTGCGGAACATGGCGAGCATCGGCGGCAACCTCTTCGCCGAGCATCCCTATGGCGACCTCGCCGCGGCCCTGCTGGCGCTCGGCGCGCGGATCGTGATGGCCGGCGGGATGCAGCGCCCGATCGAGGACCTGCTGCGCGACCGGTTGCGGGCCGGGCTGGTCGCCGCGGTGCAGGTGCCGCGCCCGCGCGACCCGCGAGCCTTCGGCTTCCTCAAGGTCAGCCGTGTCAGGCCCAAGGGGGTCTCGGTGCTGTCCTTCGCCGCGCATCTCCCGCGGGAGGGTGGGCGGTTGCGCGGCGTGCGCATCGCCTGCGTCGGTCTTGGCCCGATGCCGCTGCGGTCGCCATCGGCGGAGCGCGCGCTGGAGGGCGGCCCGCTGGATGCCGCCGCGGTGGCACGGGCCGCGGCCCTCGTGGCCGAAGGGCTGGACCCGCCGACCGATGCGCTGGCCAGCGCATGGTACCGGCGCGAGGTGGCGGGCGTGCATCTGCGTCGCCTGCTCGGGAGGATGCTCTGACATGGCGCTGAAGCCGGTCACCTTCACGCTGAACGGCGAGCCCAAGGCCGCCTTCACGGAGGACGGACAGAACCTGCTCGACCTGCTGCGTCGCGGCGTCGGCGACCTCTCGCCGAAATACGGCTGCGGCCAGGGCACCTGCGGGGCCTGCACCGTCTTGCTGGACGGCGAGCCGCAACTTGCCTGCCTCCTCCTCGGCGAGGCAGTGGAGGGGCGTCGGATCGATACGGCCACCGGCCTCGGCGGGCCTGCGCCGCATCCCCTCCAGGACGCCTTCATGGAACGATTCGCGGCGCAATGCGGCTATTGCACACCGGGGATGCTCATGGCGGCCAAGGCGCTGCTGGACCGCAACCCCGCCCCGACGCGCGAGGAGGTGATCGAGGCGATCAGCGGAAATCTCTGCCGCTGCACCGGCTACGAGCCGATCATCGCTGCCATCCTTGATGTCGCGGCAGAAAGGAAGCGGGCATGAGCGGGACCCTCACGCAGCAGGCGATGATCGACTTCCGCAAGGAGTTCTTCGCCGACGAGCGCGACGACAACCTCAATGAGGTCGGCAGGCCGACCCGGCGGCAGGACATCACCGGCCATGTCACCGGGCGCTCACCGTTTTACGACGACCATCTGTTCGACGGGCTGCTGCATATCCGCTGCGTGCGGTCGCCCCACCATGCGGCGCGCGTGCAGCGCATCGACCTTGCCGAGGCCGAGCGGATGCCCGGCGTCGTCCGCATCCTTACCGGGCGCGACGTGCCGCGCAACCTGAACACGCTGCTCTCGCTGCTCGATTTCGGCCTCGATGACGAGCCGGTGCTGGCCACCGACCGCGTCCGCTACCGGGGCGAGCCGGTGGCGGCGGTGATCGCGACGAGCGAGGCGCGGGCGCGCGACGCGGTGGCGAAGGTCCGGGTGGAATGGCAGCCGCTGCCGCATGTGCTGGACGTGGAGGAGGCGATCCGGCCGGGCGCGCCGACGGTGCTCGACGTCTATCCCACCAATCGCTTCGTCTATCACGGCAAGTACGACCACCAGAAGCTGCGCTTCGGCGACGTCGAGGCCGGCTTCCGCCAGGCAGACCTGGTCGTCGAGGGGCGCTACCAGATGTCGCCGATCGAGCAGGCGCCGATCGAAACCTGCGGCGCCATCGCCGCGCCCGAGCAAAACAGCCGCTATGTCTGCTACACCTCGACGCAGGCGCTGTTCTTCTCGCTCGCCACCGCCTCGAAGGTGCTGGAAACGCCGTCGAGCCGGCTGCACTTCATCGGTGGCACGGTGGGTGGCGGCTTCGGCGGCAAGGTGGACAGCATCCACGAGCCGCTGGCCATCCTGGGGGCCATGCTGACGGGGCGGCCCTGCAAGTACATGTGGGACCGCGAGGAGGAAATGCAGGTCGGCGCGCCGCGCGGCGCCGAGCGCTGGTACGTGAAGGACGGGGTGATGCGCGACGGCCGCATCGTCGCCCGCCAGTTCACCGGCTACTTCGATTCCGGCGCCTATACGCGGCTTTCCTCCTACGCGATCATCAAGGGCGTGGGGCATCTGCCGGGGCCCTACACGATCCCGAACGTGTCGGCGAACGTCTATTGCGTCTTCACCAACCGCACGCCGGCGACGGCGATGCGCGGCTTCGGCATCACCGGCGTGGACTTCGCGATCGAGGCGCATATGGACAAGGTGGCGGAGGCGGTCGGGATGAACCCGATCGAGCTGCGCATCCTCAACGCCTATCGCGACGGGGACATGAAGGCGCATCGGCGCCTGGCCAAGAACTGCGCCCTGATCGAGTGCTGCCAAGTGGTGGCGGAGAAGGCTGGCGTCCGGCTGAGCCCGGCCATGCTCGCTGCCGCGTCGCGGCGCGACGGCGGCGGCGAGCGCGCGCGCCTGCCGGCCGTGACCACGACGGATGAGGAGGGGCGGGTTGCCGGCGTTCAAGGCGGCAGCTACGCCCGCAAGGGTGCGCGCCCCGCCACGGTGCCCGGCGCCGCCCCTGCGCCGCCGCGGGCCCAGCTGCCGTCCCGGACGGCGCTGCCGCCCGCTGGGTCGCCGCCACCGCCGCCCGCACCGGCCACCGCCCCGTCGCGCGCCGGGGCGATGCGGTTCTCCTCCCTGTCCGGCTTCCGGAGGCGCTGAGCCATGGCGCTGCATCGCGGCCGCGGCTTCGCCGCCATCAACTACCCCATCGGGATGAATCTCGGCGGCGACCCGAGCCAGGCGCTGATCCACTCCAACCCCGACGGAAAATTCACCGTGGCGCTGTCGGCGATTGATCTCGGCCAGGGCATGAAGTCGGTCACTCGCCAGATCGCGGCGGAGACGCTCGGCGTGCCGGTGGAGGATGTCTATGTCGATACCGCCGACAGCGACACCGGCCCGCACGACATGGGCAGCTTCGCCAGCCGCGGCACGCACCGCATGGGCAATGCGGTGATCATGGCGGCGCGGGAGGCGCGCGCCGTCATGCTCGAGGCCGCGGCCGAGGAGCTCGAGGTCGATCCCGGCGACCTGGTGACGGATGGGCGCGGCAACATCCATGTACGCGGCGCGCCGGGCCGGTCCATCACCACCATGGCGGCGGCGCAGGCGGCGCAGTTCAGGCAGGGCCGCACCATCGCGGGGCGGGGCATCTTCCTGATCCCGCTGAGCGACGTCGATCCCGATACCGGCGAGATGACGCCGGTTTCCACCTTCGCTCATGCCGCCATGCTGGTCGAGGTTGAGGTGGATGACGAGACTGGCGAGGTGACGGTCACCGACATGAGGTCGGCCTATGAGGTCGGCCGGGCGCTGAACCCCCGGCTGGTCGAGCAGCAATTGCGCGGCGGCGCCTGGATGGGGATGAGCCACGCCGCCTGGGAGACGACGGAGCCCTACTACCCCGCGCGCGACCACGGCCCGGTCGACTTCAACACCTACCTGATGCCCGGGCCAGGCGACCTGGCGCCGCACCATATCAGCGTGCTGGAACGCCCGGCCGAGGACGGGCCCTATGGCGGCAAGGGGCCGGGCGAGATGTGCGCGAACCCGGTGCTGCCGGCTGTCGTCAACGCGGTCTACGACGCCATCGGCGTGCGCATCGACGAACTGCCGGTGACGCCTGAGAAGGTGCTGCGCGGCCTGAAGGCGCAGGGCGGCGCGAAGCCGCGGAAGCGGCTGTAGCATGGCCGTCAGGCGCGCCATCGCCGGCATCGACAGCCCCGAGGCGCTGGTGCGCGCGCTGCGGGACGCGCAGTACCTGGCCGATGACGGGCTGGCCACGGCCGCCTATCTGGCGCTCGCCCTCGGCAAGCCGCTGCTGCTGGAAGGTGCGCCGGGCGTTGGCAAGACCGAGGCCGCCAAGGCGATCGCCGCCGTGCTCGGCCGCGAGCTGGTGCGGCTGCAGGCCTATGAGGGCATCGACGCGTCGGCAGCGATGTACGAATGGAATTTCCCGCGGCAGATGCTGGCGATACGCCAGGCCGGCGATGCCTATGTCAATCTCTATGGCGATGATTTCCTGATCGCCCGCCCGCTGCTGCTGTCCCTGCAGCGTCCGCGGGACCGCATCCTGCTGATCGACGAGATCGACCGGTCGGACCACGAGTTCGAGGCCTTCCTGCTGGAGTTCCTGTCGGATTTCAGTCTCTCGATCCCCGAGCGCGGGACGATCCGCGCCACCGAGCCACCAGTCGTCGTGCTGACCTCCAACCGGACGCGCGAGTTGCACGAGGCACTGCGCCGCCGCTGCGTCTATCACTGGATCGGCTATCCCGATCCGCAGCTCGAGGCGCAGATCGTGATGATGCGGGCCTCGGCCGTGGCGCGGGACACCGCGCACCGGGTGGTGGCGGCGGTGGGCCGGCTGCGGGCGGAGCCTCTCGCCAAGCCACCGGGCGTCGCCGAGACGGTCGAATGGGCGGAAGCCGCGACGCTGCTCAACGCCCAGGGCGCCCCCTGGCCGGCGGCCTTCGCCCGCGCCATCGGCGTGGTGCTGAAGGACCAGGACGACCTGGCTTTCGTCGCGCCGCGGCTCGACCGCATCCTGCAGGGGGCGGCATGATCCCGCGCCCGCTCGCCCCCTTCCTGGCCTTGCCGCCTGCGCTGCGGCAAGCGGGCTTCGCGGCGGCGCCCGAGCAGGCGGAGAGCTTCCTGGCCGCCGTCGGGCTGCTCGGGCCGCGCTCGATCCGGGATGTGCGGCGCGCCGCGCATGCCGTCTTCGGGCCAGGCCCGGAGCGGCGGCAGGATTTCGACGACGTGTTCGACGCGGTCTTCCTCGGACGCGCCTTCCTCGCGCCCGCCGAGGCGGCGGGCGAGGAATTGCCGCGCGCCTATGACGCGGCCGGCCTCGGCCCCATGCCCGAGCCCGAGGAGGACGAGCCCTCCGGCCAGCAGGCGACCGCGCAGGAGCGGCTGCTGGCGCGATCCCTGACCGCCGTGGACGAGGAGGCGGTGCTGCGCGCCTTCGCCCGCGCGCTGCCGGATGCGATCCCGCGCCGCCGCTCGCGCCGCATCCGCGCCGGGCGCGGCCGCCTTGCCGATCCGCGTCGGGCCTTCCAGGATCTGCTGCGGCGCGACGGCGAGCTTGCCCGGCTGCCGACCCGGCGGCGCCTGGCGCGGCAGCGCCGCCTGCTGCTGCTGGTCGATGTGTCGGGCAGCATGAAGGCCGGCACGGATGGCGCGCTACGCCTGGCCCATGCGCTGGTGCAGGCCGCCGAGCGGGCCGAGGTCTTCACCATCGGCACGCGGCTGACGCGCGTCACGCGCGCGCTGCGCCACCGGTCGCGGGAACAGGCGCTCGGCCTCGCCGCCGGGCTGGTGGCCGATTGGGATGGCGGCACGCGGCTCGGCGAGGCGCTGGGCGTGTTCCTGACGGTGCCGCGCTTCGCTAGCTTCGCCCGCGGCGCGGCCGTGGTCATCCTCTCCGATGGGCTGGAGCGTGGCGACCCCGCGGCGCTGGTGCTGGCGATGCGGCGCCTGCGCAGCCTGGCCTGGCGGGTGATCTGGCTGACCCCGCTCGCCGCCGATCCGAGCTTCCGGCCCGAGACCGGCGCGCTGCGCGCGATCCTGCCCTTCATCGACGAGCTGGGGAACGGCTCGGGCCCCGCTGCGATCGCGCGGCACCTGGTCGGGCCTGGGCCGCTGGCGCAGGCGGGGGGCGCCGCATGAGGATCGTGGACGCCCATTTCCACGTCTGGCGCCGAGCCGACCTGCCCTGGCTGATGGGTCCGATGCAGCCGCGTATCTTCGGCCCCTACGAAGCCATCCGCCGCGACTATCCCATGGCGGAGTACCTGGCGGACATCGGGGGCAGCGGCGTCGAGAAGGCGGTCTATGTCCAGGCGAATTGGCCGGAGGACCAGGCGGTCGCGGAGGCGGCCTGGATCGAGCAGCTCGCGCTCGAGACCGGCTGGCCGCATGCGACGGTCGCCTATGCCGACATGACGGCCGAGGATGCGCGGCCCGCGCTCGACCGGCTGGCGCGCTTCCCGCGGGTGCGCGGCATCCGCCAGCAATTCCACTGGCACCGGAACCCGCTCTATCGCTTCGCCGCCCGCCCCGACCTGTGCGGCGACGCGACGGTGCGCCGGAACATCGCCCGGCTCGCGGATTACGCCTTCAGTTTCGACTTGCAGGTCTTCGCCGACCAGATGGCGATGGCGGCGGATCTCGCCGCCGCCTGCCCGCGCGTGACCTTCGTGCTGCAGCATGCCGGGATGCTGGAGGATCTCTCCGCCGCCGGCCGCGACGCCTGGCGAGCCGGCATGGCGGCGCTGGCCGCCTGCCCGAACGTGGTGGTGAAGCTCTCGGGCTTCGGCACCTTCCTGCACCGCAGCGACGCGGCCCATGTCGCCTGGGTGACGGGCGAGACGCTCGCACTGTTCGGCGCGGCGCGCTGCCTTTGGGGATCGAATTTCCCCATCGAGAAGCTCTGGACGGGCTACGCCCCGCTGCTCGGCGCCCATCTGCAGGCCGCGGGAGGGCTGGAGGAGACGGCGCGGCGGGCCCTGTTCTTCGACAACGCGTGCCGGGTCTACCGGCTGTAGGGAGATGTGGGATGGGCCTTGAGATCAAGCTCCTCGACTACGGCGACATCGAGCTGGAATCAAGCTTCCTGGTGCTGGCACGGGACTGCGGCCGCATCCGGCGGGTGCCCGTCTACGGCTTCCTGATCCTGGGCGGGCGCTGGCCGATCGTGGTGGATACCGGCTACCGCGACAACGCCATCATGGAAACGCTCGGCATGCGCGGCCTCCAGTTCCATGAGAACATGATCGAGCGTCAGCTCGCCCGCTTCGGCGTCAAGCCCGGCGATGTGCGCTACGTGCTGCATACCCACCTGCATATCGATCACGCTGGCAAGGACGACCACTTCCCGATGAACACCACCGTGGTGGTGAACCGGCGCGAGCTGGAATGCTCGGTTTCCGGCCTGATGCATCCGCAGTATCCCAAGCCGGACATCCAGCACCTGATCGAGCGGCTGCACACGCGCCACGCGCTGCGCTTCGAGGACCTGGAACTGTCCGGCCCGGTCGAGATCATGCCGGGCATGGTGCTGGAGGCCGCCAATGCGCATACCGAAGGCTCGATGAACGTGCATGTCGAGACGGCCGAGGGCCTTGCCACCATCTGCGGCGACGTGATCTACGACTTCAACGATCAGGTCGTCGAGCCCGTCTTCCAGGTCAGCGCGCAGGAGCCGCAGGTGACCGGCAACCACGCTGGCTCCAAGCGGTCGGAGAAGGCGGCGATCAAGAAGCTGCTCAACTCCTCCCGCTTCCTGCTGCCGGTGCATGACAAGCCGGCGAAGATCGAACATGGCCAGGTGGTCGGCCGGCTCGACCTGCAGGTGCCCGGGCCGGTGACGCAGACGGTGGCCCGCCGGGACTGGTTTCCGGTCTGAGGAGCGCGCCGATGGCCCATGTCGCCCACGACCCCAGCTTCCGCCGGCTGATCGACGAGCACGCCCCCGTCCTCCAGGCGGGCAGCGGCTTCACCTTCACCGAGGGGCCGATCTGGCACCCGACGGAGCACTACCTGCTGTTTTCCGACATGCCTGCCGATGTGCGGCGCCGCCTCGACCGAGCTGGTGCGCGCGAGGCCACGCGCCCGTCCAACAAGTCGAACGGCCTGACCTACGACGCCGAACTCAATCTGCTCGCCTGCGAGCATGCCACCTCCTCAGTGGTGCGCCTGCGGCATGACGGCACGCGCGAGGTGCTGGCCAGCCATTTTCAGGGGCGGGAACTGAACTCCCCCAACGATCTCTGCGTCCGCTCCGACGGGTCGATCTACTTCACCGATCCCTGGTACGGCCGCATGCCGGTCTATGGCGTGGAACGCCCGCGCCAGCTTGGCTGGCAGGGCGTGTTCCGGATCCGGCCCGGCGCGAAGCCAGGCGAGGAGCCGCAGCTTCTCGTCGACCGCTTCACCTTCAGCCAGCCGAACGGGCTGTGCTTCTCGCCCGACGAATCGCTGCTTTATGTGAACGACACCGATCAGGCGAATATTCGGGTCTATGACGTGGCGGGCGACGGGTCGCTGCGCAACGGCCGCATCTTCGCCTCCGGCCTGCGCGATGCGTTGCTGCCAGGCGTACCGGACGGCATGAAATGCGACGCCGAGGGCAATGTCTGGTGCACCGCGCCCGGTGGCCTCTGGGTCCATTCCCCCGGCGGGCGGCTGCTGGGCAAGGTCTCGGTGCCGGAACCGGTGGCCAACCTGCACTGGGGTGGGGCGGACTGGCGCACTCTCTATGTCTGTGCGACCACCTCGGTCTACGCCATCCCGGTCAGGACAGGCCCGCGCAACGAACCCTTCATGAAGGCGAGACCGCAGGCCGCCGATCGACCGGCGACGCACGACGACGCGCTGCGGCTCGACCCCTCGCGCTGCGCTCTGATCATCCAGGACATGCAGAATGACGTGGTGATGGAAGGCGGCGCCTTCGCTTCCTCCGGCAGCCCCGAGCATTGCCGCCAGCAGAACGCTGTCGTCAATATTGCGCGGCTGGCGGCGCATTGCCGGTCGCGCGGCGTGCCGGTAATCCATGTCTGGTTCCTCCGGCGGGCGGATGGGCGCGACATGACGTTGAACGCGCCGCTCTTCGAAGGCTGCATCGATGCCAATGCGCTGGTCGAAGGCAGCTGGGGTGCCGAGCCGGTGCCGGGGCTGGAGGCGCAGCCCGGCGACCATGTGGTGCGCAAGGCGCGTATGAGCGCGTGGGAGGGCACGTCGCTCGAGCGCATCCTTAAGGCCGAAGGGCGCGACTTCATCATCGAGACCGGCGCCTGGACCAACATGAGCATCGAGCACACGGCGCGCACCGGCGCCGACAAGGGCTATGTCATGGTCGTCCCGCAGGATGGCTGTTCGACCATGAATGCCGACTGGCACCGGGCCTCGATCGATTACGCCATGCGCAACGTCGCCTTGGTCACGACGATCGAGGA
The DNA here is from genome assembly GCF_059504005.1 of Belnapia sp. NCBI lineage: Bacteria > Pseudomonadati > Pseudomonadota > Alphaproteobacteria > Acetobacterales > Roseomonadaceae > Belnapia > Belnapia sp. The sequence continues at coordinate 90,340 of NZ_JCACHU010000166.1, forward strand.
GGTGATCCGCGCGCTCGGGTGATCGGGAGTCGCCAGGTGGCGCTTCCGCAGGAGTTGACATATTGGCTCACAGAGCGGATCGGCCCGCCCAGTCATAGATCCGACGGCATGAGGAAGACTCACGGGAGTCCGCGGATGCGCATTTCACCGTCCTTTCTTTGAGCAGTTCTGGCGTCGCCGCGACGAGAAGTCGCCGGCGGTGATCGTCGAGGTGCTGGAACCGGGCGGCGTGTTGACCATCTGACTGGACCACTGGGCGGACAACGGTATGCGCGGATTCCAGGCCCTTTACCTTGCTGACTAAGGGTCGGTCTGAATTTGGGATGTGCAGCACCGGGCACCAGTTCGTCGATTCGGCTCTATGACCAGCCGTCGACGAGAGGGGTAATCAGGCTGCCGGGTTAGCGCTGCGGACTGACGCAGTTCAGTTGGCATCGTCAACTTGAGGCGCAGTCAAGCTCCTGCGGGGGCATTGTCGCGTTAACTTGTGAGCGGACGATCTCGAGCGGGGTAGAAGGCTCGTAAGGCCTCACGCAGCGAACCGGGAGCAGGTCTCCTGTCATCAGGTGCAGAACGCCGTGTCATTTGTCGTCCAACCCCGCCCAAGAAGGACCGGGAACAGCCCATTCCGCACGACAAGGCGCTCTACCGCTACCGCATCGAGATAGCCTTCGGCCGCCTCAAGAACTAGCGCCGCATCGCAAGCCACTACGACCGATGCGCCACCACCATCTTCGGTGCCATCACCCTCGCCGTAATCCTCTGGCTCAGGCAATGTGTCCGAAGCCTAGAATGGTTTCCGTTCGCCTAAGGCTCACGGAACCCACTCTAGCTTGTCGTTTGATGAAGCAAATTACCTGATCGGATGACCCCATCCGATCAGGGTTTCTCTAATCAGCGCCCGCCTCAAATGAGGTGACGAGGCCGTCGCCGCCGGCCCGCCGCGCCGCCTCGCGCAGATCTCGCGCCCGGTCCAGCAGGGCCGGGGCCAGTTCCTCCCCGCCGCGGCTCAGCACGAGGCCGATACTGCAGGTGAGGGCAAGGGCGCCGACCGGCGTCGGCACCGGCGTCGCGCGGATGGAGCGCAGCAGGCGCTCGCCCGCCGCCACGGCCTGGCTGGGGAAGATGTCGGCGAGGCAAATGCCGAAACCGGCATCGACCCGCCCGACTAGGTCCTGCACGCGGATGCGCTCATGCATCCGGTCGGCGATGCCGAGCAGTGCCGCATCCCGCACCGCGATGCCGTGCCGGGCGGTGATGCCGTCCAGCCCATCGATGCCGAGGCACAGCATGCCGACCTGCGGCCCGACCGGCTCGGCCATGCCGAGCACCGCCTCGAGGAAATGCAGGAGGGCCTCCTCGGTGACCGCGCCGGTCACCGGGTCGCGGTGGCGGCCATTCGGGTCGTCGCTCAGCGGAGCGGGGGTCATCGGGTGCGGAATCCTGCCGGACTGGTCCTGGGGAATGGTGTCCGCCAAGGCGGTTGCTGCCTGATTAATCCGGCGAAAAACCGAGTGCCCACCCTTGCGGGGGGCGGCGCGGCGGGGTCTCCTCGGCGGGACGCTGCCGTGAGGAACCCCGCATGACCGCCTTCAACGCCATCGCCCGCCGCCAGGCCGAGCTCGCCGCCATCCGCCAGGACATCCACGCCCATCCGGAGCTCGGGATGGAGGAGCATCGCACGGCGGAGCTGGTGGCCCGGAAGCTGGAGGAATGGGGGATCGAGGTGCATCGCGGCGTCGGCGGCACGGGCGTCGTCGGCGTGCTGCGATCGGGCAATGGCGAGGCGGCGATCGGGCTGCGCGCCGACATGGACGCGCTGCCGATGGAGGAGGCCAACGACCTGCCCTACCGCAGCACCGCCCCCGGCCGGATGCATGCATGCGGCCATGACGGCCACACCACCATGCTGCTCGGCGCGGCGCAGTACCTGGCGGAGACGCGGGCCTTCAACGGCACGGTGAACTTCATCTTCCAGCCGGGCGAGGAGGGCTGCGGCGGGGCGCTCGCCATGCTGCGGGACGGGCTGTTCGAGCGCTTTCCCTGCGACCAGGTCTTCGCCATGCACAACCGGCCGGGGCTGCCGGTCGGCGAATACGCCATCCGCAGCGGGCCGACCGCGGCGGGCGGCGCCTTCTTCGACATCGTCGTGGAAGGAAAGGGCTCGCACGGGGCGCGGCCGGAAGCAGGGATCGACCCGGTACTGGCGGCCTGCCACATCGCAACTGCGCTGCAATCCATCGTCTCGCGCAACATGCCGCCGATGGAGACGGCCGTGCTCAGCATCACCAAGGTCACGGGCGGCGATGCCTACAACGTCATCCCACAGACGGCGAAGCTCTCCGGCACGGCACGCTTCTTCAGCGAGCGGGCCCGTGGGCTGCTCGAGATGGGGATGAAGCGCGTGGCCGAGGGCGTCGCCGCCGGGCTGGGTGCTGCGGCGAGCCTCGACTTCCGCCTGATCTTCGCACCCACCATCAACGCGCCGGAGCAGACCGAGCGCTTCGCCGCCGCCGCCGTGGAGCTGGTGGGGGAGGCGAAGGTCGACCGCACCAAGGCGCCCGGCATGGGCTCCGAGGATTTCAGCTTCATGATGGAGCGGGTGCCGGGCGCCTACCTGCATGTCGGCAACGGCGACAGCGCGACCGTCCACAACCAGCGTTACAATTTCAACGATGCCGCCATTCCCTACGGCGCCGCGCTGCTGGCCCGGCTGGTGGAGCGCGAACTGCCGAAGGGCGCAGCGGGCTGATGCCGCCCTCGCGGCGGGCGGCGCTCGGCCTCGCCGGCGCGGTTCTGCTCGGCGGCAGGGTGGATGCGCAGAACGGGGCGCTGGCGACCCTGCCGGGCGTCAGGCAGTTCGACCTCGCTCCGCGATCCAGCGGGCGGCCGCCCTGGCGCATCTTCCTCCGCCGCCCGGACGGACCGGCGCCGGCCGCGGGCTGGCCGGCGCTGTTCCTGCTCGACGCCAATGCTGTGATGGGGATTGCCGCGGATGCGCTGCGCGTGCAGGCCGCCTTCCCCGGCGAGACGGGCATCCGCGATGGCGTGCTGGTCGGCATCGGCTATCCAACCGAGGCGGCCTATGACGACCGCCGCCGCGCCTTCGACCTGACGCCGCCGCCGGAGAAGGGGCGCACCGGCGGGGCGGAAGGCTTCCTCCGCTTCATCGAGGAGGAGCTGCAGCCCTTCGTCGCGCAGCAGGTACCGCTCGACCGGTCCCGGCAGGGGGTCTTCGGCCATTCGCTGGGCGGGCTCTGCGTGGTCTGGTCGTTGCTGGCACGGCCGCGCGCCTTCACCCATTGGGTGGCGATCAGCCCCTCGCTGCAGTTCGACGCGGAGCTGATCGGCCAGGCGGCGCAGCGCTTCGCCGCGCTGCCGGCGGCGGAGCGCGGGCAGGCGCGAGTGCTGCTCGGCGCAGGGGAGTTCGAGGAGCGGCTGGCGCCCTTCCAGGCGGCGGCGGGCGATGCGGCGATGCGGCGGGAGAGCATCGGGCGGCTCCGCATCCCGGCCCGCGCGCGGGAAATGGCGGACCGGCTGCGCGACCTCGGCATCGCCGCGCGCTTCGAGCCGATCTCGGGCGAGACGCATTTCTCCGAGATCCCGGTGGCGGTGAACCGGGCGCTGCGCTTCGTGCTCGGCCCCGATCAGTAGGCCGGCTCGGGGCGGAGCCAGACGGCGGTGTCGTGGAATACCGCGCCGCCGGCCGGCAGCGCCGCCTCGTCGCTGGTGAGGGCGTTGATCCCGCAGGCCGCCCTGCCGGCATAGGAGGCGGCGGGCCAGACGCCCTCGGCCACCAGCGTCCCCGGCTGCTGCCCCTCGGCGAGCTGCGCATGCAGCAGCAGCTCGCCGCGCGCATTGCCAATGCGGACCAGCACCCCCTCCGCGATGCCGAGCCGCGCGGCATCCTCTGGGGCGAGGCGGAGCGCCGGGCGGACCTCGCGGCGCCGGGCTGTCGGCGTCTCGGTGAAGGTGGAGTTGAGGAATTGCCGCGCGGTCGGGGCGACGAGGCGGAACGGGTGCTCCGCCGTCGCCGCATCCTGCAGCGGCGCCTGGTCGGGCAGGGGCGGGAGCCGTCCCTCAGAATCGCCGAGCGCCTGCCAGTCGGCGCGGAAGCGGAAGCGCCCGTCCGGATGGCCGAAGCCATCCAGGAAATGCGCTCGCTCGAAGGAGGGCTGCACGTCCAGCCAGCGCCGCTCCGTCAGAGCCTCGGCGCCGGGATAGCCGGAGGCGCGCAGCGTCGCATCCGCGAGTTCCAGCGCGCTCATCCGGAAGCTTGGGTGGTCCAGGCCGAAGCGCTGCGCGAGGGCGCAGACGAGGTCGTGGTTCGACATTGGCTCGCCTGGCGGCTCCACCAGCTTGCGGCCGATCTGCACATGGCTGTGCCCGCCGGCCTGGTAGATGTCGTCGTGCTCCAGGAACATCGTCGCCGGCAGCAGGATGTCGGCATAGCGCGCGGTCTCGGTGAGGAACTGCTCGTGGACGACGGTGAAGAGGTCCTCGCGCAGCAGCCCGGCGCGGACGCGGTTGCTGTCCGGGCAGACGGCGGCGGGATTGCCGCTCTGCACCAGCAGCGCATGCACCGGCGGGCCGCCCTGCAGCGCCGACGGATCATTGGCGAGGATGCTGGCGATGCGGCTCATGTCGAGCTCGCGGATGGCGGGGTCCCGCAGCGCATGGCCGTCGATCAGCGACTTGTCCCAGGCATAGATGCCGCGGTTGTTCCAGAGCGCGCCGCCGCCCTCGTGCTGCCAGGCGCCGGTGACGGCGGGCAGGCAGCTGACGGCATGCATGGCCGCCGCGCCGCCGCGGCCGCGGGTGAAGCCGAAGCCGACGCGGATGTAGGAGCGCGGCGTGCCGGTGTAGAGCCGGGCGAAGGTCTCGATCTCCGCGACAGAGAGGCCGGTGATCGCCGCCGCCCAGGCCGCGCCGCGGCTGGCGAGATGCGCCTCGAGCGCCGCCGCATCGGCGGTGTACCGATCTATGTAGGCGCGGTCGGCGAGGCCGTCGCGGAAGGCGCAATGCATCACCGCGCAGGCCAGCGCCGCATCCGTCCCCGGCCGCAGCGGAAGGTGAAGGTCGGCGACGGCAGCGGTGCCGGTGCGGTAGGGGTCGATGACGACGAGCTTCGCCCCGCGCTCCTTCCGCGCGCGGCTCACATGCGCCATGACGTTGACCTGGGTGGCGACGGGGTTGCCGCCCCAGACCACGATCAGGTCGGCGAGCGCCATCTCGCGCGGGTCGGTGCCGGTGATGCGGCCGCAGCCGGCCAGCCAGCCCGCGGAGGCGATCGCCGTGCAGATGGTCGGCTTGCGGCCGGACCAGCGCATGGCATGGCGCAGGCGGAAGATGCCGTCGCGGTTGACGAGGCCCATAGTGCCGGCGGAGCTGTAGGCCCAGCAGGCCTCGCTGCCATGCGTGGCGGCGACCTCGGTGAAGCGCCCGGCAATGCGGTTCAGCGCCTCCTCCCACGAGATGTGGCGGAACTGTCCGCTGCCCTTCGGCCCGGTGCGGAGCAGGGGGTGGGTCAGCCGCTCGGGATGGTGGATGCGCTCGGCGTAGCGCGCGACCTTGTTGCAGATGACGCCGGCCGTATAGGGGTTGTCCGCCCCGCGCACCGCGCCGATCCGCACCCCGTCCAGCACCTCCACATCGAGCGCGCAGGTGCTCGGGCAGTCATGCGGACAGACGGACGGGCGGAGCTGGACGGTCATGCGGGTCACCTCGCTGCAGGCGGAATGATGCAAGGCTTGCGCCACGGACAGGAAAAATCCTTGTCGCGGAGCCCATGGCGGCATCTTATCCCTTTCACATTGTCGAGGCATCCCGTCCTTCGCATGAGCCAGACCTCCCCCGGCTGGATCGGCCTTTTCGATCTCTTCCGCATCGGCGTCGGGCCCTCCAGCTCGCATACCGTGGGGCCGATGCTGGCCGCCGGGCATTTCGCCGCCCGGCTCGACCCGGCCTGGCCGGTCGAGCGGATCAGCGTCGCGCTCTACGGCTCGCTCGCCCTGACCGGGCGCGGGCATGCGACGGACCGGGCGGTTTTGCTCGGCCTCGCCGGCGCCCGGCCGGAGGAGATCGACCCGGACGAGGCCGCCATGCTGACGGAGTCGGTGCGGCAGGCGCGGCGGCTCACCCTGCCCGACGGGCGGCGGATCGGCTTCGACCCGGCGGCGGATATCCTCTTCCACCCGCGCGAGACCCTGCCGCTGCACACCAACGCGCTGCGGATCACGGCCGAGGCGCCGGGGCGGGCGGCGATCGTCCGCACCTACTATTCCGTCGGCGGCGGCTTCGTGGTGGACGAGGCGGGGCTGCCGCTCGGCGACGGCGCGGCGGAGGTGGTGGAGGTGGAGGTGCCGCATCCCTTCGCCGATGCGGCGGAGCTACTGCGGCGGGCAGGGGAGACGGGTCTCGGCATCGCCGGGCTGATGCGGGCGAATGAGCTGAGCCTCCGCAGCCCGGCCGCGCTCTCGGCGGGCATCGCCCGCATCCGGGAGGCGATGCGCGCCTGCATCGCCCGGGGCCTCCGCGGCGAGGGGGAGCTGCCGGGCGGCCTCCGCGTCCGCCGCCGCGCCCCGGCGCTGCTGCAGCGGCTCGAGGCACGGGCGGCGCGGAACGAGGCGGATCCGCTCGGCGCGATGGACTGGGTTAACCTCTGGGCGCTTGCGGTGAACGAGGAGAATGCCGCGGGCGGCCGGGTGGTGACGGCGCCGACCAACGGCGCCGCCGGCATCATCCCCGCCGTGCTGCAGTATTACGAGCGCTTCGTGCCCGGGGCGGAGCCGGCGGGGGTCGAGACTTTCTTCCTGGCCGCTGCCGCGACCGGCGCCATCATCAAGCGCAATGCCTCCATCTCGGGGGCCGAGGTAGGCTGCCAGGGCGAGGTCGGCTCGGCCTGCGCCATGGCGGCGGCGGGGCTGGCCGCGGCGCTCGGGGGGACGGATGCGCAGGTCGAGAATGCGGCGGAGATCGGCCTCGAGCACAATCTCGGCCTCACCTGCGATCCGGTGGCGGGGTTGGTGCAGGTGCCCTGCATCGAGCGGAACGCCATCGGCGCGGTGAAGGCGATCAATGCCGCGCGACTCGCCCTGCATGGCGACGGGCGGCACCTGGTGAGCCTCGATCAGGTCGTGGCGACGATGCGCCAGACTGGGCTCGACATGTCGCACAAGTACAAGGAGACCTCGCTCGGCGGGCTCGCGGTCAACGTCGTCGAGTGCTGAGGCTGGCGGATGGGGTGGGATTCGAACCCACGAACCCTTGCGGGTTGGCGGTTTTCAAGACCGCTGCCATAGACCACTCGGCCACCCATCCTTTGCTTGCGCGGTCCGAGGGGGTACATCTAGCGCCTCTCCTGGGATGGGACAAATGATGCGATCGGCTGCCGCAGCACTGCCTGCCCTTCTGTTGCTTGCCGGCACCGTCGCCGCGCAGGACCTCCCGGCGCCGGACCGGCGCGGGGCCCTCAGCATCGTCACCGAGAACGACAGCTACGCCCGGAGCACGGACCGCTGGTACACCAACGGCTTCCGCTTCAACTGGGCCTCGGCCGAGGACAACCTGCCCGGGCCGCTGGCGGCGCTGGACGAGGCTCTGGCTGGGCTGTTCGGCCCGGCGCGGAGCCGCTGGGGGCTCGGCTTCGGCCAGAACATGTACACCCCCCGCGACATCCGCCCCCGCGACCCCGATCCGCGCGACCGGCCCTATGCCGGCTACCTCTATGGCGAGATCTCGCTGGACCGGCGGACGCAGACGACGCTCGACCGCTTCAGCCTGCAGGTCGGCGTGGTTGGGCCAAGCTCGCTCGCCCGGCCGACGCAGGATGTGGTGCATTCCATCCTCGGCGACCGCGAGGCGCGCGGCTGGCGCTACCAGCTGCGCGACGAGCCGGTCTTCAACCTGAATTACGACCGCATCTGGCGCGTGCCGGTCGCCAGCCTGCCGGGCGGGCTCGGCGTCGACACGCTGCCGAGCGTGACCTTGGCCGCCGGCACGGTGCAGACCTATGCCGGCATCGGCGGGCGCATCCGCATCGGCCAGGGGCTCGAGCGAGACTTCGGCGCGCCGCGCATCCGCCCGACCATCGCCGACACGCCGGCCGCGGTGGGCGAGGGCTTCGGCTGGTACCTCTTCGCCGGCGCTGGCGGCCGGGCAGTGGCGCGGGACATCTTCCTCGATGGCAATACCTACCGGGACAGCCGCTCGGTCGACCATCGGCCCTTCGTCGGTGATCTCGAGCTTGGCGGGGCGATCTTCTGGCAGAATGTCCGAATCAGCTACACGCAGGATTTCCGCAGCAAGGAATTCGTCGGGCAGAAAAAGGACTTCGTCTTCGGCGCGCTGTCGCTCTCGGTGTCGTTCTAGGGCAAGCGCCGAACAGACGGGATCGTCCGACCGGAGGCATCTGCCGGCCAGATAACAAGCTGGGGCAGGCTCCGTAAGCCAAGCCGGACGGGACTCGCTCTAGGCCAGCGAGAAGCGGATGGAGACCGCGGTGCCGCCGGGCCCAGCGGTCTGCGTCACCATCCCTCCGACGCCCTGCGATAGGCTCTCGACGATGCGACGGCCGAGGCCGGTGCCGCTCGCGGAGGGCTTGGCCGCGGTGCCGACGCCCTGGTCCTGCACCGCGAGCAGCCCATGGTCCTCCTGCCGCTCCAGGCGCACGGTGATCGGGCCCTCCTCGCCGGCGGGATAGGCGTATTTCAGCGCGTTGGTGACGAGCTCGGTGAGGATGACGCCGAGCGAGACGGCGCGGTCGGTCGGCACCTCGATCGGCTCCGCCTCGAAACCGATGGGCCGGCCGCCGACCGAGCGGGCGATCTCCGCCACCAGCCCGGCCAGGTAGTCGTGCAGCGCGACGCTGCGCACGTCGTCCGAGGTGTAGAGGCGGCGATGCACCTGGGCGACGGCGGCGATGCGGTTGCGCATGGCGGCCAGCGCCTCGCGCGCCGCAGGGTCCTGCACCGCGCCTTCCTGCAGCCGGGTGAGCGAGGCGATGAGCTGGAGGCTGTTGGAGACGCGGTGATTCACCTCACGCAGCAGCGTGGCGCGCTGATTGGCCAGCTCCTCCGCGCGGTCGCGGGCCTCGCGCACCGCGGCCTCGGCGGCGTCATGCGCACGGCGCAGCGCCTCGCGCTCGATGGCGCTCTCGATCGCCGAGCGCAGCAGCAGCAGGAAGTCGCCGCCCGCCTCCTTGATCACATAGTCAGCCGCCCCGGCGCGCAGCGCGGCGATGGCGATGCGCCCCTCGTCCGAGCCGGTGACGTAGATGATGGGGGGCTGGCCCGGCAGCTCGCGCAGTTGGGCGAGGGTGTCGAGCCCGTCCTGCTCCGGCATGTAGTGATCGAGGCAGATGGCGTCGAACCCGCCCTCGGCCGCAAGCGCGACGCCGGCCGGACCGTCCGGCGCGGTCACCACGGCATAGCCCTGGCGCTCCAGGTCGCGCTGCACCAGGCGGCGAAGGCCGGGTTCGTCGTCGATATAGAGGATGCGGCGAGGCGGGGTCATCGTGCGAACGGGTGAGGGGGTTACGGGGTGGGCGGCACCTGGATCACGGCCAGGAACAGGCCAAGCTGCCGCACGGCCTGTGCGAATGTCTCATAATTGACAGGCTTGGTGATATAGACGCTGCAGCCCAATTCGTAGCAGCGCCTGATTTCCCGCTCGTCATCCGTCGTGGTCAGCACGATGACGGGGACGGGCTTGAGCTGCGGGTCCGCCTTGAGCCGGGCCAGGATGTCGAAGCCCGACATGTCCGGCAGGTTGAGGTCGAGCAGCACCAGCAGCGGCCGGTTCTCCGGCCGGCCGGAGCCCACCAGGAAGTCGAGCGCCGTCGTGCCGTCGAGGAAGTGGCGGACCTCGTTGAAGACGCCGGCGCGCTTCAGGTTCTTCTCGATCAGCCGGGCATGGCCCTCGTCATCCTCGACCATGACGATGGTGACGGCCTGGGCGGCGGCGTTCATGCGGTGCTGTCCTCTGCGCGGGGCGGCGGGGAACTGGCGGGTGCTGCGAGCGCCAGGGTGACGCGGAAGGTGGAGCCGAGGCCGGGGGCCGAGCGGCATTCGACGTCGCCGCCGAGCCGGCGGGCCAGCGCCCGCACATGGGCCAGGCCGATCCCCTCGCCCGGACGGTCCTGCCGGCCGGAGCGGCGGAACAGCTCGAAGATGCGGCCATGGTCGCGCGGGTCGATCCCCCGGCCGTTGTCCTCGACCTCGACCAGCACATGGCTGCGGGTGGTGCGGCTGCGGATCACGATGCGGCCGGGGCGGGCGGGGTCCAGGTACTTCACCGCATTGTCGATCAGGTTGCCGAAGATCTGCTCGACCGCGAGCCGGTCGCTGCGGATGCGCGGCAGGCCGGGGGCGAGGCTGAGGCTGGCGCCGGCCTCGTCGAGCTGGTGCTGCTGCGTGGCGACAAGGCTGACGAGGAGCGCCTGCAGGTCGATCGGCTCCGGGTTCAGCACCCGGCGGCCCTCGCGCGAGAGGCGGAGGATGGCGTTGATCAGCCGGTCCATCCGCTGGGTGGAGGAGCGGATGAAGCCGACCGCCTCCGGGATGTCCTCCAGGACGGCGCCGCGGGCCTCGGGGGTAACGAGGCCGGGCGCCTCGCGCTCGGCAGCCGCGATCAGCGCGCCGAGCGGCACGATGGCCGACTCCAACTCGGTGGTGAAGCCCATCACGTTCACCAGGGGCGCCCGCAGGTCATGCGAGACGATATAGGCGAACCGTTGCACTTCGTCATTGGCTTCCGCGAGGGCGGCGGTGCGTTCCTCGACCCGGGACTCGAGCGAGGCATTGGCGGCGGAAATCTCGGCCTGGGCGGCTTCCAATGCCTGGGTGTAGCGGCGGGCGAGGAAGGCGGCACCGATGGTGACCGCCAGCATCATCACGAAGGCGCCGGCCGCCCCGAGCAGCAGCAGGCGGCCGTTGGCGATCAGCCCCTCGCTGCGGGCCCTGCCGCGGGCCAGGCTGCGGGCCTCGATGCCGGCCACCGTGCTGCGGATGGCGTCCATCGCCGCCTTGCCGCGGTCGGTCCGGACCAGGTCGAGGGCCTGCTCCGCCTGGCCTGCCTCCGCCAGCGCGATGGTCTCCGTCAGCTCGGCGAGCTTCGCCTCCACCTGTTGCTGCAGGAGGCGGGCGGCGGCCGCGTTGCCGCCATCGGCGATGATCTGGCTGACCAGGGCGGGCAGCTCCTGCGGCAGCTCGGCGACGGCGCGGCGAAAGGGGTCGAGGTAGCGCGCCTCGCCGGTCAGCAGGAAGCCGCGCTGGCTGGTTTCCGCGTCCTGGACCAGGGAAAGCACCTGGCTGGCGGAGACCCGGATATCCTGCGTCGAGACGACGCCGCTGGCGAAGCTCCGGGTTTCCTCGACCAGCCAGACCAGCCCGGCGCCGCTCGCCAGCAGCGCGGCGAAGCCCACCGCCATCAGCAGCAGCGAGAGGCGGCCGAACAGGGACTTGTTGATCGGCATGGCGCCAGCCGGGACTCTCGCGGGGCTCGGCCTAGCGGATTACCGGGGCATCGGCTCCACCGCAAGCGGCGCCGCCCTTGCCGAGGCCGGGGATGCAGGGCCAGATGCGGCCTGTCCAAGAATGCGGGAGGGGCCCGGTGAACGTCCTGGCGAATGGCGCATCCAACCTGGTGCGGGCCGACCGCGAGTCGGAAGGCGGGCGGCTGCGGCTGATGCATGCCATGGAGCGTAAGCTCCTCTGGCTTTCCGCCTGGATGATCCACCATGCCAATCACGTCCGGCCGAACCGGGACGGGCTGAAGGTGGGCGGGCACCAGGCCTCCTGCGCCTCCGTCATCTCGATCATGACCGCGCTCTACTTCGAGATCCTGAAGCCCGAGGACCGGCTGGCGGTGAAGCCGCATGCCGGGCCGGTCTTCCATGCCGTCAACTACCTGTTCGGGCGACAGGAGCGGGCGAAGCTCGAGACGCTGCGGCAGTTTGGCGGCATCCAGCCCTACCCGTCGCGGGTGAAGGACGGCGCGGAGGTCGACTTCTCGACCGGCTCGGTCGGCCTCGGCGTGGCGCTGACCAGCTTCGGCAGCCTGGTGCAGGACTACGTGCACCTGCACGGCCTGGCGCGGCCCGGCGTGCCGGCGGGGCGGCACATCGCCATCGTCGGCGATGCCGAGCTCGACGAGGGCAACATCTACGAGGCCCTGCTCGAGGGCTGGAAGCACGATGTCCGCCATGTCTGGTGGATCATCGACTACAACCGCCAGAGCCTCGACTCCGTGGTGCAGGACCGGCTGTTCGGCCGGATCGAGGGCCTGTTCCGCGACATGGGCTGGAATGTCGTCACCCTGAAATACGGCCGCAAGCTGGAGGCGGCCTTCGCCCGCGAGGGCGGCGAGGCGCTGCGCCGCTGGATCGACGACTGCCCGAACAGCCTCTACTCGGCCCTCACCTTCCAGGGGGGCGCGGCCTGGCGGGCGGCGCTGCTGACCGATCTCGGCCGGGAGGATGGCATCCGCGCCATCATCGACCCGCTCTCCGACGAGGAGCTGGGCGCGCTGATGACCAATCTCGGTGGGCATGACGTGGCGGCGCTGCTGGAGGCCTTCCGGGCGCAGGATGCCGCGGGCGACCAGCCGACCTGCTTCATCGCCTACACCATCAAGGGCATGGGCCTGCCCTTCGCCGGGCACAAGGACAACCATGCCGGGCTGATGACGCGCGAGCAGATGGCCGGCTTCAAGCGCGAGATGGGCATCGAGGACGGCCAGGAATGGGAGCCCTTCGCCGGGCTCGATGTGTCGGAGGCGGAGCTGCGCGCCTTCGTCGAGGGTGCGCCCTTCGCGCGGAAGCTGGCGGAGGAGGGGCGGCGGCTGGCTGCCCCGACCGTCCCGGTGCCGGAGGCCTTCCCGATGCCGCGGGTGCCGGCTGGGCGGAAGCTCTCGACCCAGGCGGCCTTCGGCGAGGTGCTGGCCGAGCTCGGGCGGGGGCAGGGGGCGGCGGCGCCGATCGCCGGGCGGATCGTCACGACCAGCCCGGATGTCACCGTCTCGACCAATCTTGGCGCCTGGGTGAACCGGCGCGGCGTCTTCGACCGGCACCTCAAGAACGACGTGTTCCGGGATGCGAAGCTGGCCTCCGCGCAGCGCTGGGGCATGTCGCCGGAGGGGCAGCATATCGAGCTCGGCATCGCCGAGCAGAACCTGTTCCTGCTGCTCGGGGCGCTCGGCCTTTCGCACTCGCTCTACGGGGCGCGGCTGCTGCCGGTGGGGACGGTCTACGACCCCTTCGTCAACCGCGGCCTCGATGCGCTGATCTATGCCTGCTACCAGGATGCGCGCTTCATGTTGGTCTCGACGCCCTCGGGCCTGACCCTTGCCCCGGAGGGCGGGCAGCACCAATCGGTCAACACGCCGCTGATCGGCATCGCCCAGGACCGGCTGGCGAGCTACGAGCCGACGCATGCCGATGAGCTCAGCATCCTGATGCGCTGGGGCTTCGAGCACATGCAGAAGCCGGACGGCAGCGCGGTCTGGCTCAGGCTCTCGACGCGGGGGCTGGAGCAGCCGCCTCGGAAGCTCGACCCGGCGGCGGTGGTCGCGGGCGGGCATTGGGTGGTGGCGCCGGCGCCGGGGGCGCGGATCGCCATCGCCTATCAGGGGCCGGTGGCGCCGGAGGCCACGGCCGCCTTCGAGGAGCTTCGGACGGAGGAGCCGGGGGCGGGCCTGCTCGCCATCACCAGCCCGGACCGGTTGCATGCCGAGTGGCTGGCGGCGCGGCGGAAGGCCCGCGGCGGCTTCGGCGCGCCGAGCTGGGTGGAGCAGCTGCTGGCGCCGCTGGCGCCGGATGCGGCGCTGGTCACGGTGCTCGACGGTCACCCGGCGGCGCATGCCTGGCTCGGCGCGGTGCGCGGCCAGCGCGTGGTGCCGCTCGGCGTCGACCGCTTCGGGCAGGCGGGGGACATCCCCGACCTTTACCGCGAATACGGCCTCGACGCCGACAGCATCCTCGATGCCTGCGCGCAGGCGCTGCTGGGCTAGCGCAGGGCAGGGGCCAGGGCGCGGCGGAAGAAGGCGATGAAGCCCTCCTGGTCCGGGCCGATCTGGTTCAGGATCAGGTGGTCGAAGCCGGCCTTGCGGAAGGTCTCGATCCGCTCGAGGAAGGCCGCCGGCTCCGGCCCGGCCGGCACCTGGGCGGCCATCATCTCGGGCGCCACATGCTCCGTCGCGGCGGCGAAGGCCTCGGTGCTTGGCAGCTCCGCCATGACCTTCCAGCCGGTCACCGACCAGCGGGCGTAGTGACGGGCGGTCTTGAGCCCCTCCTCCTTGCTCGGGGCGAAGCAGACCGAGATCTCGGCATAGCAGGGGCCGGTGCCGCCGGCCTTGCGATAGGCTTCGACCAGCTCCGGCTTCGGCTCGGTGGCGATCAGCCCGTCAGCCTTGTGGGCGGCCAGGCGCGAGGCCTCGGGCCCGCCGGAGGCGAAGATCACCGGCGGCTTGCGCTGCGGCCGGTCGAACAGCCTTGCATGGTCGAGCTGGAGGTAGCGGCCGCGGTAGTTGCTCAGCTCTCCGGTCAGCAGCCCCTGGATGATCTCCAGCGCCTCGCCCATCCGCGCATGGCGCTCGCCGACCCCGGGCCAGCCCTCGCCGACGACATGCTCGTTCAGCCGCTCGCCGGCGCCGAGGCCGAGGGTGAAGCGGTCCTCGCTCAGGATGGCGAGCGTCGCGGCCGCCTGGGCGATGATCGCCGGATGGTAGCGCATGATCGGGCAGGTGACGGCCGTCATCAGCCCAATGCGGCTGGTCGCCTGCGCCATGGCGCCGAGGACGGACCAGGCGAAGGAGGCGTGGCCCTGCTCCTCCACCCAGGGCGAGAAGTGGTCGGAGATGGCGGAGAATTCGAAGCCTGCTGCCTCGGCGGCAACGAGGTTCCGGACGAGGGCGCGCGGGGCGTGCTCCTCCGCCATCAGCTTGTAGCCCAGGATGGTCATGCGCGGGGTGCCTCGCCGGAGGGAAGGATGCGGGTGGCAACGTAGGGCCCGAGGAACGGTTGCGCCGGCGCCGCGCTAGCCGGCCATCGCCGGAGGTATCGCCCCTTGCTCTCGCTGCTGGACCTGGCTGCCTTGCTGCTGACCCTATCGGCCGGGTTCGGCTGGCTCAACTACCGCTTCCTGAAGCTGCCGAGCTCGATCGGGTTGCTGGGAATGGGGCTGGTAGCCTCGCTGCTGATGGTGGGCCTCGACCTCGCCTTTCCGCAGGAGCCTCTGCACCGGGCACTGACGCAGGCGCTGCAGGCTATCGACTTCGAGAAGACGGTGATGGACGGGCTGCTCGCCTTCCTGCTCTTCGCCGGGGCGCTGCATCTCGACATCGGGGCGCTGCGGGGGCGGGCGCTGCCGGTGGCGGTGGCGGCGAGCCTCGGCACGGTGATCTCGACGGGGGTGATCGGGGGCGGGCTGTGGCTGGCCTCGGGGCTCGTCGGCCATCCGCTGCCGCTGGCCTGGGCCCTGGTCTTCGGCGCGCTGATCAGCCCGACCGATCCGGTGGCGGTGCTCGGGACGCTGAAGGCGGTGAACGTGCCGCGGGCGCCGGAGACCGACATGTCCGGCGAGTCGCTGTTCAATGACGGCGTGGGGGTCGTCATCTTCTCGCTGCTGGTGGCGGTGGCGCTGGGCGAGCATGCCGGTCCGGACGACATCGCCCTCCTCTTCCTGCGCGAGGCGGTGGGCGGGGCGGCGCTCGGGACGCTGACCGGCTTCGTCGCCTACCACATGACGCGGCGGGTCGACGAGCATGCGCTGGAGGTGATGCTGTCGCTGGCATTGGCGACCGGGACCTACGCCCTGGCGCAGTCGCTGGAGACGAGCGGGCCGATCGCGGTCGTGGCGGCGGGCCTGCTGCTCGGCAACCGCGGCGCCCGGCTCGGCATGAGCGAGCGGACGCGGCGCTATGTCTTCGGCTTCTGGGAGGTGGTGGATTACGGGCTGAATGCCACGTTGTTCCTGCTGATCGGCCTCGAGGTGCTGGTGATGCGCTTCGAATCCGCGTTCCTCGGCATCGCAGCGCTCGCGGTGCCGCTGGCGCTGGGCGGGCGCTTCATCGCGGTGGGGACGACGGTGCTCGGGCTGCACCGGCTGGTGTCATTCTCGCCCGGGACCGTCGCGCTGCTGACCTGGGGCGGGCTGCGCGGCGGCATCTCGATCGCCCTGGCGCTGTCCCTGCCCGAGGTCGACGAGAAGCCGGCGCTGCTGGCGGCCACCTACGCTGTGGCGGTCTTCACCGTGCTGGTGCAGGGCGGCAGCCTCGGCTGGGTGGCGCGGCGGCTGGTGCCGAAGGCGGGCTGATGCAGAGTGCATACAATATAACGTGCCTGTCACCGAGCCGTCATGCCGGCGTTGCCCGCCGCCCCTAGCCTCCGCCGCCAAGGCCGCATCGAGGCGGGCCAGGGAAGGGGAATCGATGAACGACTTCAATACGCTGGACGGCAATGCGCCGGAGGTCATCGGCCATCGCGGGGCGAGCGGCTACCGGCCGGAGCACACGCTGGAATCCTACAGGCTCGCCATCGAGCTCGGCGCCGACGTGGTGGAGCCCGACCTCGTCGTCACCAGGAACGGCGTGCTCATCGCCCGGCACGAGAACGACCTGAGCGGCACCACGGACGTCTCCGAGCGCCCGGAATTCGCCGACCGGGAGACGACCAAGGAGATCGACGGCCAGGAGATCACCGGCTGGTTTGCCGAGGACTTCACCCTGGCCGAGATCAAGACGCTCTACGCGCGGGAGCGCATCCCCGAGATCCGGCCGGACAATGCCGAGTACGACGACCTCTACCGCATCCCGACTCTCGACGAGATCATCGAGCTGGTGCGCCAGGAGGAGGCGCGGACGGGGCGCGAGATCGGCATCATCCCGGAGACGAAGCACCCGACCTTCTTCCTGCAGGAGGGCACCTACCTGGACGGCACGGCGATCCAGCAGGACACCAGCCGGCTGCTGATCGACGCGCTGGTGCGGGCGGAGTTCACCGACCCCGACCGCGTCACCATCCAGTCCTTCGAGCTCGGCAACCTGATCAAGCTGCAGCAGGAGATCATGTCGGAGGCGGATGTCGACCTGCCGCTGGTGCAGCTGCTCGGGGGCTCCTACGACCTCGCCTTCAATTTCGACCCGGGCAAGGCGTCGCTCGGCGCCGACCCCTCGGTCTACGACGAGCTCGGCCTCGACCTGTCGATGGAGAGCGCGGTCAACGAGGACCTGGTGAGCGCCGAGGCGCTGCAGGCCATGGCGCGGGTCTATGCTGAGGCGATTGGGCCCTACAAGGACTACATCCGCCCGGTGGTCGAGCTGGAAACGCCGGTGGACGGCAATGGCGACGGCCGCGCCGAGATCACCCGCAAGCTCACCGGCGAGACCACCTCGCTGGTCGAGGAGGCGCATGCGGCGGGGCTGGAGGTGGTGCCCTACACCCTGCGCCGGGAGGAGAGCTTCCTTTCGCTCACGCCGGAGGGCAAGGTCGAGACGCCGACCGAGGAGGCGCGGGCGTTGATCGAGATCGGCGTCGACGGCTTCTTCACCGACAACCCGGATATCGGCCGCGGCGCGGTGAACCAGGAATTCGAGGCCCGCAACTGGGAAGGCGCTGACTGGAACGCCATCGCCGCCGAGGCAACGCGGAATTTTGAGCGCACCGGGACGTGGTACGTCTCGGGCATCGGCTTGGGCGACCCGGACCGCGCCGAGGTGACGGACTGGAACGCCGTCGCTGCCCAGGTCGAGGCGAACTACGCCGCCACGGGGCAGTGGTTCGTCTGAGCCGGGATCGGCGCGCCTGATGCCCTTCCGCGGCTTTGCCGCGAAAGGCGGTGTAAGGCCTCAGGGATGAGGCGAGCATAGGGGACCCCACGAAGCCGCTGCGCGGCTCCGTAGGGAGTTCTCAGCCCATGTTCACCATGATCGTCTTCTTGTGGGTGAAGTGCTCGAGCATCGCCTCGAGCGAGGCCTCCTTGCCGAGGCCGCTGCTCTTCACCCCGCCATAGGACAGGTTGGCCTGGACGACGAGGTTCTGGTTGATCTGCACGAGGCCGGCCTCCAGCCGGTGCGCCAGGTCGAGCCCGACCTTCAGGTTGTTGGTCCAGAGCGAGGCCGCGAGTCCGAACTCGCTGTCATTCGCCTCCTCCAGCACCGCCTCGGCATCGTCGAAGGGTGCGATGACCGTGACCGGTCCGAAGATCTCCTCGCGCACCAGGCGGCTGTCGCGGCCGAGGCCGGTGAAGATCACGGGCTGGATGAAGAGGCCCTTCTTCAGCGCCGGGTCGCTCGGCATGGCGGAGCAGACATGGGCGGTCGCGCCCGGCGTCTGCGTGCCCTCCTCGATGAAGCCGCGGACCTTCTCGAGCTGGCCTTGCGACACGATGGTGCCGATGTCGGTCTTTTCGTCGAGCGGGTCGCCCATGGCCATGTTGTTCACCGCGTCCTTCATCGCCGCGACGAAGCGGTCGAAGATCGGGCGCTCGACATAGATGCGGCTGGCCGCGGTGCAGCTCTGGCCCTGGCGGGTGAAGCGCATGGAGGTCAGCGCGCCGCTCACCGTCTTGTCGAAGTCGCAATCGGCGAAGACGATCATCGGCGACTTGCCGCCGAGCTCGAGCGTCACCGGGATCAGCTTCTCGGCCGCGGCGCGGGCGACGATCTTGCCGGTCTCGACGCTGCCGGTGAAGGTAAGCTTGCGAACTAGCGGGTGCTCGACCAGCGGCGCGCCGCATTCCGGGCCATAGCCCGAGAGCATGTTGAAGACGCCGGCAGGCATCACGCGGTTCATCAGCTCGCAGATGCGCAGCACGGCAAGCGGCGCCTCCTCGGCGCTCTTGACCACCACCGCATTGCCGGCGACGAGGGCGGGCGCCACCTTCAGCGCCATCAGCAGCATCGGCACGTTCCAGGGGATGATCGCGCCAACGACGCCGAGCGGTTCGCGCACCGTGACGCTGAGGACGTTCGGGGCGAAGGGCACGCTCTCGCCCTTCAACTCACTCCCCAAGCCGCCGAAGAACTCGAAGATATCGGCGACGACGCCGGCCTCGACGCGGCTCTCGGTGCGGAGCGCCTTGCCGGTCTCGAGCGCGATGAGGCGGGCGAGCTCCTCCTGGTGCTCCTTCAGCAGGGCGGCGCATTGGTGGACGAGGGCGCCGCGCTTCCGCGCCGGCATCCTGGCCCAGTCCTTCTGCGCCTTGGCGGCGTTCTGCACGGCGGCGTCGACATCGGCCGCATCGCCCTCGGCGGCGCGGGCCACCTCCTCGCCGGTCGCCGGGTTGACCACGGCAAAGGACTTGCCGTTGCGGCCGGGAACATAGCCGCCGCCGATGAAGTGGTAGCCGGAGAGCGCCTTCGCCAGGGCGAAGGGGTCTAGGCTGGGGGCGGCAGGGGTCGGCATGGGCCGGTCGAGCATGGGATCCTCCGGGTCTGTGCGCGGACCATGGCGCCGGGGTGGGGCTTCCGCAAGGCCGGTCGGTCAGCGCGCCTTGCCCCGCCAGCGGAGCGATTGCGCGTTCAGCGCCGGCAGCAGCGCGGGCTCGGCCCGGATGCGCTCGGCGATGGCGACGGCCTTCCCGAACTGCTCCGCGGTGAGGTGGCGGATGGCCGGGCGGCGTACCGCCTCGTGCCAGGGGCGGCCGAGCGCGGCGTCAAGGCAGACCCGCATGAAGCAATGGTCGAGGCGGATGGGCCAGCCTTCAGCCGCCGCCATGCCGGGCAGGACCTCGCGCATCAGCGCCAGCCAGCGGGCCTCGAGCGGGATGCGGGATTGTTCCAAGGACGTCTCCTCCTCCGGCGCAGCCGATCGCCCGGGCCGGCGTTGCTGCGGATGCCGGCCCGGTTCAGTGTCGCGGCAGGGACATACGGCTTGAGCCCTCCGCCGCCAGGGGGGGCAAGGGGAGGAGCGCATGCCATCCAGTGCCTCGGGCCTCGCCGACAGCCGCACCTGGCTGGAGCGGGTATGGTCCAGCATCGCCGACCGCGGGCGGGACTATGCCGATGTCCCCTCGGGCCGCCTGCCGCCCATCGACCGGGCGCGGCGGCTGGCCGAATCCCTGCTCTCGGAGCGCGGCGAGGCCTCGGGGGCCGCCGTCGCGCGGGAGCTGCGCGACAGCCTGGCGCAGCTGGCGGGGGAGGACCGGGTCGTCTTCTTCCGCTTTCTGGCCGAGGGTTTCGGGCCCGACCCGGACCGCCTGCGCCAGGCGGCCGAGGCCTGGCTGGCGGACCCTTCGGTGGAGGCCGCCGCCCGTCTCGCCGAGGCGGCCGAGCCGCCGCGGCAGGAGCTGCTGCGGCGGATGAACATGGCCCCCGGCGGCACCGCCGCCCTGGTCGGGCTGCGCGAGGAACTGGCCGGGCCTGCCCGGAACGAGCCGGTGCTTCGCGTGCTGGATGCCGATCTGCGGCATCTCTTCGCCTCGTGGTTCAACCGCGGCTTCCTGGAGCTGCGGCGGATCGACTGGCAGACCCCGGCGGCGGTGCTGGAGAAGCTGATCCGCTACGAGGCGGTGCACGAGATCCAGGGCTGGGATGACCTCCGCCGCCGGCTCGATGCCGACCGGCGCTGCTTCGCCTTCTTCCACCCGTCCCTGCCGGGCGAGCCGCTGATCTTCGTCGAGGTGGCGCTGGTGCAGGGCCTGGCTGCCGCGGTGCAGCCGCTGCTGGCGCGGGATGACCCGTCGGGCGATCCGGCACGGGCCGACACGGCGATCTTCTATTCCATCTCCAATTGCCAGGAGGGGCTGCGGGGAATCTCCTTCGGCAATTTCCTCATCAAGCAGGTGGTGGAGGAGCTGAAGGCGGAACTGCCCCAGCTCGCCAGCTTCGCCACCCTCTCGCCGGTGCCGGGGCTGCGGCGCTGGCTGGAGCGGATGGAGGAGGCGCCGTTCCGCGCCGAGGAGGAGGCGCTGCTGACCGCGACGGCGGGAAAGGCGGACGCGGCCTCGGCCTTCCGGGCGCTGACCGAGGGCGAGTGGTGGCGGGACGAGGCGAAGCGGGAGGCGCTGCGCGGGCCGCTGCTCCGCCTGGCGGCGACCTATCTCACCCGGCCTGCGGCAGGGAAGGCGAGCATCGACCCGGTGGCCCGCTTCCATCTCGGCAACGGCGCGAGGCTCGAGCGGGTGAACTGGCTCGGCAACACCTCGGCCCGCGGCATGCGCGAAAGCTTCGGGGTGATGGTCAATTACCTTTACGACCGCGACCAGATCGAGGCCAATCACGAGCGCTTCGTGGCGTCGGGCCATGTGGCACGCTCCGCCGCGGTGGAGGCGCTGATGCAGGCGCCGTCGCGCTCCGCCCTGGCACGCCTGCTGGGCGGCGAGGAAAAGGCCGGGGCGCGGCCGGGCTGACTTGGGGACGGCCGGGCTGGATGTTGCCGTGAGGCTGGGGCATCAGAGGAGAGGATCATGGCCGCGAGGGGAGGGAGAGGGTGATGCAGGACGGAGTGAAGGGCGGGCCGCTGCGGGGGCTCAGGGTGCTCGACCTGACCCGGGTGCTGGCGGGGCCCACCTGCACGCAGATGCTGGGCGACCTCGGCGCCGAGGTCTTCAAGATCGAGCGGCCCGAGGCCGGCGACGACACCCGCGGCTTCGCCCCGCCCTTCGTGCCGAACACGCGGGAGAGCGCCTATTTCGTCGGCGTGAACCGTAACAAGAAGTCGGTCACCCTCGACCTTGCCCGGCCCGAGGGCCAGGCGGTGATCCACCGGCTGCTCGGGCATTGCGACATCCTGGTCGAGAATTTCAAGGTCGGCGCGCTGGCGAAATACGGCCTCGGCTGGGAGCATCTGCGGGAGCGGTATCCGCGGCTGATCTACTGCTCCATCACCGGCTTCGGCCAGACCGGGCCCTATGCGCCGCGGCCCGGCTATGACGCGCTGATCCAGGCAATGGGCGGCGTCATGTCCCTGACCGGGGAGCCGGGCGGGTCGCCGCAGAAGGTGGGCGTGCCGGTCGCCGACCTCTTCGCCGGGCTCTATGGCTGCATCGGCATCCTCGCCGCGGTGAACCATCGCAACGCGACGGGGGAAGGGCAGCAGATCGACATCGGCATGCTGGATACCCATGTCGCCTGGCTCGCCAACCAGGGGATGAACTACCTGGCAACGGGCGAGAACCCGCCGCGCCTCGGCAACCAGCATCCGAACATCGCGCCCTATCAAGAATTCCCGACCAAGGATGGCTACATCATCCTGGCCGTCGGCAACGACCCAACCTTCGAGCGCTTCTGCAAGGCGAACGGGCTCGAGCATCTGCTGGCCGATGAGCGCTTCGCCACCAACCCGAAGCGCGTCGCCAACCGGCAGCTCGTCACAGAGACGCTGACGCCGGTGATGCGGTTTAAGACGACGGCCGAATGGATCGAGGCGCTGGAGGCGCTGAAGATCGGCTGCGGCCCGATCAACACGCTGGAACAGGTCTTCGCCGACCCGCACGTCCAGGCGCGCAACATGGTGCTGGAGCTGCCGCACGCCTCGGGCGAGACGGTGAAGGTGATCGCCAACCCGGTGAAGCTCTCGGCGACGCCCCCCGAGTACCGGAGCCCGCCGCCCGTCCTCGGGCAGCACACGGAGGAGGTGCTGGGTGGGGTTCTCGGCATGTCGGCCAAGGAGATCGCGGGGCTGCGGGAGAAGGGGGTCCTGTAACCGCGGCGGCGGCAGCGCGTTGGCGGTGGCATGACGCCATCGCCCGTGCCCTTCCGCCCGCGGCCGCCCTGGCTGGGCGGCACCTTGCAGACGCTCCGGGCGCTGCGATGGCCCTGGCCGGCGCGGCTGCCGCCCGGGCATCGCCTCTGGCTGCCGATGGCGGATGGCGATGCGCTGGCTGCCATGCTCCATCTACCAGGTGCGGAGCATGGGCGGCCGCTGGCCGTGCTGGTCCATGGCCTGACCGGGACGGAGGACGATCCCTATCTCCGCGAGGCGGCGGCCGCGCTGTTGCGGCGGGGCTTCCCGGTCCTGCGGCTGAACCTGCGCGGCAGCGCCCGCAGCCTCGCCCGCAGCACCAGCCATTACCATCTCGGCCGCAGCGAGGACCTGGCAGAGGCGCTCGCGGTGCTGCCGGAGGCGTTGACAGGGCAGGGGTTGGTGCTGGCCGGCTGGTCGCTCGGCGGGGCGCTGGTGCTCAACCTGCTCGTCCGCGAGGGGGAGGCGCTGCCCGCCATCCTCGGCGCCGCCGCCATCGGCCCGCCGCTGGAGCCGGAGGCGGCCTATGCGGCGATCGACGCCAACCCCGTCCTCGGCCGGGCCCTGCTGGCGCTCTACCGGCGGGAGGTGCTGGCCGTGCCGGCCACCGACCTGCCCGAGCCGCTGCGCCAGGCGGCGCGGCGAGCCGGCTCGCTGATGGAGTTCGAGGCGCAGGTCACGGCGCCCCGCTTCGGCTATCCCTCGCTCGCCGTCTTCTTCGAGGTGAACCGCCCGGCCGCCGCCCTGCCGCGGTTGCGCGTGCCGACCTTGCTGGTCATGGCGGAGGACGACCCGCTGGTGCCGGTCTCGGTGATGGACGGCATCGACTGGGCAGAGTGCCCGGCGGTGCTGCCGCTGCGGGTCGCGGGCGGCGGGCATTGCGGCTTCTACGACCGGGACAAGGAAAGCCTCGCCGCCCGGGCAATCGGCGCCTTTTTCGAGGGGCTCAGTAGCCCGGGCGGGGCGTCAGCTCCATGATGACCTGGCCGAGCCCACCATCGACCAGGATCTCGCCGCCGGTCACATAGGAGGCACGCGCGCTGGCGAGGTAGATCACCGCATCGGCGATGTCCTGGGGCGTGCCGATGCGGCGGAGCGGCAGCATGGCCTCGCGCCGCTCCTTCACCCCCGGCGCCTGGTAGAAGCTCTCCGACATCGGCGTGCGGATCAACCCGGGGCTCACGACGTTGCTGCGGATGCCGTCCGGGCCCCATTCGAGCGCGAGCTGGCGGGAGAGCATGGCAACGGCCGCCTTGCTCGGGCTGTAGCCGCCGCTGCGCGGCTGCGGGTTGCTGGCCGCGATCGAGGCGATATGGACCAGGGAGCCGCCACGCCCGAGCATCTGCGGCCGGAAGGCCTGGGCGCAGAGCAGGTACCCGGTGAGGTTCACCGAGAGCAGTGTGTTCCACTCCTCGAGGGGCAGGGTGGCGAGCGGCCCGGCGCGCAGGATCCCGGCATTGTTCACCAGGATATCGGCCGGGCCCAGCTTGTCGGCCGAGGCGCGGGCGGCATCGGCGATGCTCGCTTCCGACCCGGTGTCGCAGGCGATGGCGGCGACGCGGCCGCCGGCGGCGGTGAGCTGGCCCTCGAGCGCCAGCAGCCCATCCTTCTCTCGGTCAAGCAGGGCGACGGCGGCACCGGCATCGACAAAGGCGACAGCGATGGCACGGCCCATGCCGCCCGCGGCGCCGGTGACGACCGCGATCTTGTCGGCGAGGCCGAGCCAGTCGGTGTTCATGACCGGGCGCGGAGCAGCCGCGCCGCCTCCACCGCGAAATAGGTGAGCACGCCATTGGCGCCGGCGCGCTTGAAGCCGAGCAGGCTCTCCAGCATGGCCCGCTCATGCTCCAGCCAGCCATTGCGGACCGCGGCCACGATCATCGCGTACTCGCCGCTCACCTGATAGGCGAAGGTGGGGACGCCGAAGCGATCCTTCACCCGGCGCACGATGTCGAGATAGGGCATCCCCGGCTTGACCATGACCATGTCGGCGCCCTCGGCCAGGTCGAGCGCCACCTCGCGCAGCGCCTCGTCCGAATTGGCCGGGTCCATCTGGTAAGTCTTCTTGTCGCCGCGCAAGGCCCTGCCGCTGCCGACCGCATCGCGGAAGGGGCCATAAAAGGCGGAGGCATACTTCGCCGCATAGGACATGATGCGGGTGTCGATCAGCCCGGCCTCGTCGAGCGCCGCGCGGATGGCGCCGATGCGGCCGTCCATCATGTCGGAGGGGGCGATGACGTCGATGCCGGCCGCGGCCTGGTTCACCGCCTGGGTGACGAGGATGGCGACGCTGTCATCGTTATGGACATAGTCGCCCGCCGGAGTCTCCCGGATCACCCCGTCATGGCCGTGGTCGGTATAGGGGTCGAGCGCCACGTCGCCGACCAGGCCGAGCTCGGGGAATTCGCGCTTCAGCAGGCGTGCGGCCCGGCACATCAGGTTCTCGGGGTTGAGCGCCTCGGTGCCTTCGGCATTCTTGAGCTCGGGCGGCGTCATCGGGAAGAGCGCGATGGCGGGGATGCCGAGGCTCGCCGCCCCCTCCACATGGCCGGCGAGCCGGTCGAGCGTCACGCGGACGACGCCGGGCATGGAGGCGACATCGGTGGTCTGGCCGGTGCCCTCGCGGATGAAGATCGGCCAGATCAGGTCGTCGACGGTGAGGGTGTTCTCGGCATTCAGCCGGCGCGTCCAGGCGTCGCGCCGGTTGCGCCGCATGCGTGTCGCCGGGAAGGCCCCGACGGGGGCGCCGATGCTCATGCCGCCTCCAGCGCCTGGGCGAGGTCGGCGATGATGTCCTCCACATGCTCGATGCCGATGGAGAGGCGGACATAGCCGGGCGTCACGCCGGTCGCCGCCTGCTCCTCGGCGGAGAGCTGGCTGTGGGTGGTCGTCGCCGGATGGATGGCGAGCGAGCGGGCGTCGCCGATATTGGCGACGTGGTAGAGCATCTTCAGGTTGTCGATGAAGCGGGCGCCGGCCTCGGCGCCGCCCTGCATCTCGAAGCCCATCAGGCTGCCATAGCCGCCATGCAGCGCCGCATCGGCCCGGCGCCTGGCCTCGCCGGTCTGCACGCTCGGGTGGATGACCTTCGTCACCTTGGGGTGGGAAGAGAGGTAGGCTGCGACCTTCAGCGCATTGGCGCAATGCCGCTCCATCCGCAGCGGCAGCGTCTCCAGCCCCTGGAGGAACATGAAGGCGTTGAAGGGCGACATCGGGGCGCCCATGTCGCGCAGCAGGCAGGTGCGCATCCGCAGGATGTAGGCGATGGGGCCGAGCGGCTTCGCCGCCTGGGTCCAGACCGCGCCATGGTAGCTCGGGTCCGGCTGGTTCAGGGTCGGGAAGCGGTCGCCGCCGGCCTCCCAGTCGAAATTGCCGCCATCGACCACGATGCCGCCGATGCTGGTGCCATGGCCGCCGATGAATTTGGTCGTCGAATGCATGACGACCGCGGCGCCTAGGGCGAGCGGCTTGCAGATGATGGGGGCCGCCGTGTTGTCCATGATCAGCGGCACGCCGAGGCGGCGGCCGATGGCGGCCACCTGCTCGATCGGGAAGACCTGCAGCTTCGGGTTCGGCAGGACTTCGGCATAGTAGCAGCGGGTGCGGGCGTCGGTGGCGCGGGCGAAGCCCTCCGGGTCGGCCGGGTCAACGAAGCGGACCTCGACGCCGAACTGCTTCAAGGTATTGGCGAAGAGGTTCCAGGTGCCGCCATAGAGGTCGGTCGAGGAGACGATGTTGTCGCCGGCCGAGCAGAGGTTCAGCACGCTGAAGCTGGTCGCCGCCTGGCCGGAGCCGACCGCGAGCGCCGCCACCCCCCCTTCGATCGCCGCGACCCGTGTCTCGAGCGCGTCGCAGGTCGGGTTCATGATGCGGGTGTAGATGTTGCCGAGCTCGGCCAGGCCGAAGAGCCGGGCGGCATGGCCCGTATCCTGGAACTGGAAGCTCGTCGTCTGGTGGATCGGCACGGCGACCGAGCCGGTGGTGGGATCGGCCCGGTAGCTGCCGCCATGCAGCGCCAGGGTCTCGGGATTGGTGCTGTTGACCATGGGGTGCTCCTCCGCTCGCCTATCCGTGCCATGTCCGGGGCCGGGACGGAAGCGGGATGAGAGAGGCGCCGGCCGGGGATCGGTCCGGCCGGGTGCGGGCCGGGGTTGCGCCCAAGCCCTTGTGGGCACCATATCCGGCGAGGCCCATTGCGTGGTAGGGACGCCGCATGACCCAGCTCACCATCGCCATCGGCGGGGACCATGCCGGCCTGCCGCTGAAATCCGTGCTGCAGCAGGCCCTGGCCGAGGCTGGCCACCAGCTGGTCGATGTCGGGACCAACTCCGCCGAGAGCGTCGACTATCCGGATTTCGCCCATCGCGTCGCCACCGCGGTGGAGGCCGGGGAAGCCCAGTACGGCGTGCTGGTCTGCGGGACGGGTATCGGCGTGCAGATCGCGGCCAACCGCCATGGCGGCATCCGCGCGGCGGTGCTGCACTCCGCCACCGAGGCGCGGCTGACCCGGGCGCATAACGATGCCAACATCGCCTGCTTCGGCGCTCGCACCACCGGGCCGGAACTCGCGCTCGCCGCGCTCCGGGCCTTCCTCGCCACCGAATTCGAGGGCGGGCGGCATGCCCGGCGCCTCGCCAAGCTTGCTCCGAAGGGGTGACGCCATGAACGAGACCACCGCCTACCGCATCCCGGACCGCTTCTTCAGCGCCTCGGTCGCCGAGGCCGACCCGGACCTCGCCGCTGCCATCGGGCAGGAGCTCGGCCGGCAGCAGGACGGCATCGAGCTGATCGCCTCGGAGAACATCGTCTCCCGGGCGGTGCTCGAGGCGCAGGGCTCGGTGCTGACCAACAAGTATGCCGAAGGGTATCCGGGCCGGCGCTACTATGGCGGCTGCGAATTCGTCGACGTGGCGGAGACGCTGGCGATCGAGCGGGCGAAGAAGCTGTTCGACTGCGGCTTCGCCAACGTGCAGCCGCATAGCGGGGCGCAGGCCAACCAGGCGGTGTTCCTGGCGCTGCTCCAGCCGGGCGATGCTTTCATGGGCCTCGACCTGGCGGCTGGCGGGCATTTGACCCATGGCTCGGCGGCCAACCTTTCCGGCAAGTGGTTCAAGCCGGTGCCCTATACGGTGCGCCGGGAGGATCAGCGGATCGACATGGCGGAGGTCCGCCGGATCGCGCTCGAGAACAAGCCGAAGCTGATCATCGCGGGCGGCTCGGCCTATGCCCGGGTCTGGGACTTCGAGGCCTTCCGCGAGATCGCGGACGAGGTCGGCGCCTGGTTCATGGTCGACATGGCGCATTTCGCGGGGCTGGTCGCCGGTGGGGCACACCCCTCGCCCTTCCCGCATGCGCATGTGGCGACCACGACGACGCACAAGACGCTGCGTGGGCCACGCGGCGGCATGATCCTCACCAATGACGAGGCGCTGGCCAAGAAGTTCAACTCGGCCGTCTTCCCGGGTCTGCAGGGCGGGCCGCTGATGCATGTGATCGCCGCCAAGGCGGTGGCCTTCGGCGAGGCGCTGAAGCCCGAGTTTCGCGCCTATGCCCGGGCCGTCGTCACCAATGCGGTGGCGCTGGCGGAGGAGCTGAAGGCGCAGGGCCTCGACCTCGTCACGGGGGGGACGGAGAACCATCTGCTGCTGGTCGACCTGCGGCCGAAGGGGCTGACCGGCAAGGCGGCGGAGGGGGCGCTCAACCGCGCGCACCTCACTTGCAACAAGAACGCCATCCCCTTCGACCCGGAGAAGCCGATGGTCACCTCCGGCGTCCGCCTTGGCACGCCGGCCGGCACCACGCGCGGCTTCGGTGAGGCGGAGTTCCGCGAGGTCGGCCGGCTTATCGGCGAGGTGCTGGACGGGCTCGCGCGGGCCAATGATGCCACGGCCAACTCGGCCGTGGAGGAGAGCGTGAAGGCCCGGGTCCTCGCCCTCTGCCAACGCTTCCCGATCTATCGATGAAGT
Source organism: Belnapia sp. (assembly GCF_059504005.1). NCBI lineage: Bacteria > Pseudomonadati > Pseudomonadota > Alphaproteobacteria > Acetobacterales > Roseomonadaceae > Belnapia > Belnapia sp. Next base: position 118,984 of record NZ_JCACHU010000166.1, read on the forward strand.
GTCCGTATTGCGGCAGTGACGATACCCAGGTGAAGGACAGCCGCCCGGCGGAGGACGCGGCGGCCATCCGCCGCCGGCGCTCCTGCCCGGCCTGCGGCAGCCGCTTCACCACCTTCGAGCGCGTGCAGCTCCGCGAGTTGACGGTGCTGAAGACCGATGGCCGCCGGGCTCCCTTCGACCGGGAGAAGCTGGCGCGCTCCATCCGCGTCGCGCTGCGCAAGCGCCCGGTCGACGAGGACCGGGTGGAGCGCATCGTCAACGGCATCCAGCGCCGGTTGGAGACCGAAGCCGATGCAGAGGTGACCTCGCGCCAGATCGGCGAGATCGTCATGGAGACGCTGAGGGAGGTGGACCAGGTGGCCTATGTCCGCTTCGCCAGCGTCTACCGCAATTTCGGCGAGGCGCGGGACTTCCGCGCCTTCCTCGGCCAGCTCGAGGACAAGTAGGACCGGGGATTACTCCCCGGCGAGCCTCGCCGCCATCATCGGCGCGCCAAGCCGCAGCATGCCGTTCACATCCGCCGCCCGGTCGAGGCCGATCACCGCATCGGCCAGTTGCACCGCGCGGTCGCGGCCGAGCACGGCATCGACCAGGCCGTGGAACTTCGCCCTCAGCTCCGCCTCGGTGAGGAAATTCTCCGGCTCGCCCTTGGCAATCTTCACCAGCCGGACATGCTGCTGCCCGCGCGCCCGGAGCGTCAGCTTGCCGGACATGTAGTCGGGGAAGAGGGCCTGGACCTCCGGATCCTCGACGCAGTTGACCTTGGGGAGGACGCTGCGCACCGCCGGGTCCTGCAGATGGGCGTAGCTGTCCCAGCCCATATGGCCGTGCACCAGGCCGCAGGCGACGACGAAGGGGCCGCTGAACTGGCCGTCCACGACATTCTGCGGGTTCTGCTTGTAGGCGAGGGGGGCGCCGACCAGCAGCATGCCCTTGTTGGGCAGGCCCATTGTGACGGCCTCGATCTCCTCGGCCTTCAGCCCGAGCTCTTGGTGGAAGGCGATGGCGGCGTCGATGCAGGCATGGCCGTAGCGGCAGGAGGGGTAGGGCTTAACCGCCGTGTTCATCAGCTCGAACTGGTGGCCGAGGCCCTGGAGGGCGCGCTCAGGCGTCGGTTTCGGCGCATAGGCGCGGAGGAAGCCGGCCTTGCCCTCGAAGGCCTCGGAGGCGCCGCGGAAGCCCTCCCGTGCCAGGGTCGCGGCGGCGAGGCCGTTCATCGCGCTCCAGCCGACCTGGAAGCGTTTGGTCCAGGCGCCATTCGCCAGGAATTGCAGGCTGCCGGCGGCCTGGGAGAGGGCGATGCCGAAGGCATCCTGCATCCCGCGGGCGTCGAGGCCAAAGACCCGTGCCGCGGCGGCGGCCGCGCCGAAGGCGCCGCAGGTGGCGGTCGGGTGATAACCGCGATCGTAGTGGTCGCCGCCCGGCAGGGCCAGGGCAAGGCGGCACGTCACCTCATAGCCGGCGACGATGGCCGAGAGCACCGTGCGTCCATCGGCCCCGACCATCTCGGCAGCCGCCAGCGCTGCGGGAATCACCGGCGCGCCAGGGTGCAGGGTGCCCGCCGCATGGGTGTCGTCGAAGTCGAGGCTGTGGGCGAGGGCGCCATTCAGCATCGCCGCCCCGGCTGGGGTGTAGCGCGCGGAATCGCCGAGCACGGCGGAGCCGCCGGCGGCGAGGCCAAGGGCGCGGGCCGCGGCGAGCAGGGCAGGGGTGCTCTCCGCGTCGTGCCGGCCGCGGATGATGTTGCCGACCAGGTCGAGCACCAGGAAGCGCGTGCGCTCCTGCACCTCGGCGGGCAGCGCCTGGAAATCGAGCGTCGCGCAATACTGGGCGATGGTTTCGGTGACGGCGGCCATGACGTTTCCCCTTCTGTCCCGCGATCCTAGCACCGCCTTTCCGGCTTTGAAGAGCACGTCATGGTTGCGGAAAGGGTGGGGCTCATGGCACCTGTCGCGCCATGCTCCCACGCCGCTTGTTCCTTGCCGTTCCGGTGGCGCTCGCCGCGCCGGCCCGCGCCGCCACCTCTGGCTTCGATGCCTTCCTCGACGGCGTGCGCAGCGATGCCCGCCGTGCCGGGGTCTCGCCCGCCACCCTCCAGCGGGCGCTCACCGGCCTCCGCCCGAATGACCGGGTGCTGGAGCTGGACCGGAAGCAGCCCGAAGGGTCGATGAGCTGGGAGGAGTATCGCGACCGCATCGTCTCCCAGACCCGGATCGAGAACGGACGGCGGAACTACGGCGAGAGCCGCAGCCTGCTCTCGGCCATCGGCACCCGCTTCCGCGTCGATCCCCGCGTGATCGTGGCGATCTGGGGGATGGAAACCAATTTCGGCACCAATACCGGCGGCTTCGGGGTGATCGAGGCGCTGGCGACCCTTGCCTGGGACGGGCGGCGGTCGAGCTACTTCCGCACGGAGCTCCTCGCCGCGCTGAAGGTACTGGATGGCGGCCATGTCGCGCCCGCCCGCATGAAGGGCAGCTGGGCCGGGGCGATGGGCCAGCCGCAATTCATGCCGACCAATTTCGACCGGCTGGCCGTCGACTTCGACGGCGACGGGCGGCGTGACATCTGGGACAGCCGCGCCGATGCGCTGGCCTCCATCGGCAACTACCTCGCCCGCCATGGCTGGCGGGAGGAGGAGCCTTGGGGCCAGGCGGTGCTCGTGCCCCCCGGCTTCGACCAGGAGCGGGCCGAGACGGACAGCCGGCGGCCGCTGCGCGAATGGGGGCGGATGGGCTTCCGCCGCGTCGATGGCGGACCGTTGCCGGCCTCCGACATCGAGACGGGTCTCGTCCTGCCGCGCAACGGCACCACGCAGGTCTTCCTCTGCCACAAGAATTTCCAGGTGATCCGCCGCTACAACCCGCCGGTGAACTACGCATTGGCCGTGGGGCTGCTCTCGGACCGCGTCGGTTGAGGCTGGCTGCCGCCCTGGCGCTCGCCCTGCTGGCGGCGGGATGCGATCGCCAGGCGCCGCCTGCGCCCGCCGGCCGGTACACGCTCGGCGTGCCCTATTCGCTGGGCGGTGTCTGGTCCTATCCGAGGGAGGATTTCGGGCTCGAGGAGAGCGGCATCGCCGCCGTCCTGCCGCGCGGGCGCCCAGGCCAGCCCACCGCCAATGGCGAGGTCTATGACCCGGACCGGCTGGTCGGCGCCCACCGCACCCTGCAGCTGCCGGCCGTCGTCTCGGTCTGGAACCTCGAGACCGGGCGGGAGGTCCGCATCCGGGTCAATGACCGTGGGCCGGCCCAGCCGGGGCGGATCATCGGCCTGTCGCCGCGGGCGGCGCAGCTGCTCGGCATCCCGGCCGGTGGGGCGGCGCAGGTGCGCATCCGGGTCGAGACCGGGCCGAGCCAGGCCCTCGCCGGCGCCCTGCCGAGCCCGGACCGGCCGGCGCTCGCGCTCGCCGCCGCGCCCCGCGCCGCCGTCGAGCGCGAGGCGCTGCCGCCGCTGCCCGGCGCGCGCGAGGCGGTGGCGCGCCCCGTCCTCGCCCAGACGACCGCACGGCCGCTTGCCGAGGCTCGGCCCGAACTGCCGCCCGATCCGCTGCCGGAGACGGTGACGACCCGCGCCGCACGGCCGGGGCGCTTGCTGGTCGAAGCGGGCAGCTTCTTCCGCCGTGACCTGGCGCAGCGGCAGGCGGCGCGGATCCCGGGCGTGGCGCCGAGGGTCGAGCCCTTCGGCGGCGGGCGGCAGCCGCAGTACCGGGTCGTCGCCGGGCCTATCCCGGACATCGCCGCGGCCGACCGAGCCGTCGGCGCCGTGCTGCGGGCCGGGCTGTCGGAGGTTCGGCTGCTGGTCGAATAGCGTTCCGCAAGCCACGCCAGCGTCTCGTTTTTCGGTCGGTGCACACAAGGCCTTGAGCGGCAGGGGTGCAACAGCGTATGCGATGCGCACCGCACCGGAGTCAGCCCGCCATGCCATCCCGCCCTGATGCCCCGAAGCCCGGGGTCCTGGGTTCCACCCGCCGCGGCCTGATCCTGCCCGCCGCCGCGGCGCTGACCTCGGCCAGCCTGCCGGCCTTCGCCCAGCCGCGGAGCGGCAACGCCCCCCGGCCCGGCATGGCGCGCAATGCGCCCTCCGGCCCGGCGCCGACCCCGGCCAGCACGCCGCTCGGCCCCTTCGACACCATCGCCCGCCAGGCGCTCATCATCGACGCCGACACCGATGCGGTGCTGCTCGAGAAGAACGCCGATGAGCGGATGCCGCCTTCCTCCATGTCGAAGCTGATGACCATGTACATGGTCTTCAGCATGCTGAAGGAAGGGCGGCTGAAGCTCGACCAGGAGCTCCCGGTCAGCGAGCGCGCCTGGCGCATGCAGGGCAGCAAGATGTTCGTCCAGATCGGCAACACGGTGCCGGTCGAGGCGCTGATCCGCGGCGTCATCGTGCAGTCGGGCAATGATGCCTGCATCGTGCTGGCCGAGGGCATCGCCGGCTCCGAGCAGCAATTCGCCGAGATGATGAACGAGACGGCGAAGAAGATCGGCCTGACCGACAGCAACTTCCGCAACGCTACCGGCTGGCCCGACCCGGAGCACCGGATGACCTGCCGCGACCTGGCGCGGGTCGGCCGGCGGATCATCAACGACTTTCCGGAATACTATAGGTACTACAACGAGCGCAGCTTTACCTGGAACAACATCACCCAGGAGAACCGCAACCCGACGCTCGCCCGCGTGCCCGGTGCCGATGGGCTCAAGACCGGCCACACGGAGGAGGCCGGCTACGGCCTCACCGCCAGCGCCAGGCGGGGCGACCGGCGGCTGATCCTCGTCTTCAACGGCCTGCCCAGCATGCGGGCCCGTGGCGAGGAAAGCGAGCGGCTGCTGGAATGGGGCTTCCGTGAGTTCGAGAATGTCGTGCTGTTCCGCGCGGCCGACGTGATCGAGGAGGTGCCGGTGCATCTCGGCGACCGCAAGACGGTGCCGCTGGTCGGCGGCAAGGATGTCGTCGTCACCCTGCCGCGGCAGTGGCGCCAGCGGCTGCAGGCCAAGCTGCGCTACGACGCGCCGATCGCGGCGCCGGTTCAGAAGGGCCAGGAGCTCGGTCGGCTGGAGGTGGGCGGGCAGGGCGTGCCGAACCTTTCCCTGCCGCTGCAGGCCGGCGCCGATGTGGACAAGCTTGGCCTCGTCTCTCGCATCCCGGCGGTGATCGGCCGCTGGATCGGCGGCTGATGGGGCGGGGCCGCTTGATCACGCTGGAAGGCGGGGAGGGGGCGGGCAAGTCCACCCAGGCGGGGCGGCTCGTCGCGGCGCTGGCGGCGGAGGGTATCCCCGTCCTCCGCACGCGGGAGCCGGGCGGGGCGCCAGGGGCGGAGGCCGTCCGCGGCGTGCTGCTCGGGCAGGGGCCGTGGGACGGCGTCGCGGAATGCATGCTGCATTTCGCCGCAAGGCGGGAGCATGTGGAGCGGACCATCCGGCCGGCGCTCGACGCCGGGACCTGGGTGGTCTCCGACCGCTTCGCGGACTCGACGCTGGCCTATCAGTGCTTCGGCCAGGGCGTGCCGCGCCGGGTCTTCGACGCGCTGGCGGCGGTTGCGCTGGAGGGGCTGAAGCCTGACCTTACGCTGGTGCTCGAAATCGAACCCCAAGCGGGCCTCGCCCGTGCCGCCGCCCGTGGCGACGCCAATCGTTACGAGGCCATGGACCCGGCCTTCCACGCCCGGGTCCGCGACGGCTTCCGCGCCATCGCCGCGGCGGAGCCGGAACGCTGCCTGCTGCTGGACGCGAGCGACACGCCGGAGGGCGTTGCCGGCGAGATCCTGAAGGCCGTGCGCCGCCGCCTGCTGCCGTGACACCGCACGAACCCCGCGCCAACCCCGACCTCGTCGGGCATGACGATGCCGCGCGCACGCTGGAGGAGGCAGCGCGCTCCGGCCGCCTGCCGCATGCCTGGCTGATTGCCGGGCCTTCCGGAGTCGGGAAGGCGACGCTCGCCTATCGCTTCGCCCGCTGGCTGCTGGCCGGGTTGCCCCCGGCCAGGCCAGGGCAGGTGCCGCTCCACCTGCCGGAGGACCACCCCGTCTTCCGCCGGATCGCCGCCGGCGCCCATGCCGACCTCTTCAGCATGGCGCCGAATACCGGGGAGCGCGGCAAGAAGGAGGTGCTGCGCGCCGAGGATGCCCGCGCTGCCCTCCGCTTCATGGCAATGACCGCGGCCGAGGGCGGCTGGCGCGCTGTCGTCGTCGAGGAGCTGGAGCGGGCGGAGCGCGAGGTCGTCCCCAACATCCTGCTGAAAACGCTCGAGGAGCCGCCGCCGCGCACCGTGCAGCTGCTCGTCACCAGCGCGCCGGACCGGCTGCTGCCGACCATCCGCAGCCGCTGCCGGCGGCTCGACCTGGCACCGCTGCCGGCGCCGGCGATGGAGGGGCTGCTCGGCCGCTGGCTGCCGGAGCTCGGCGGGCCGGAGCGATCAGGCCTCGCCCGCATCGCCGATGGCTGCCCCGGCCGCGCCCTGCTGCTGGCGGAAGGCGAGGGGCTCGCCCTCCAGGCCATGGTGGAGGAGGTTCTAGCCGGCCTGCCGCGGCTCGACCCGCGTCGGGCGCAGGACATCGCCGACCGGGTCACGGCGCGGCGGGATGCGGCGGCGCTCGCCACCTTCATGGCCCTGCTGCGGCGGGCGATGGCGGCCGGGCTGCGCGGCGCGGTGCGCGAGGGGGCGGCGCTGCCCTGGGCCGAGGGCCGCTCGCTTGCCGAGTGGTCCACCCTGTGGGAGAAGCTGGGCCGCCTCGCGGACGAGACGGAGCGGTTGAACCTCGACCGCAAGCAGGCCGTCCTGAGCAGCCTCGGGATGCTCTCGCTCCGCTGAAAGACGCAGCCATGGCCACGAAATACGTCACCACCCCGATCTATTACGTGAACGACCGGCCCCATATCGGCCATGCCTATACCTCGCTCGCCACCGACGTGACCGCGCGCTGGGACCGGCTCTCGGGCCATGACGTCTTCTTCCTCACCGGCACGGACGAGCATGGGCAGAAGGTGGAGAAGGCGGCGCAGGATGCGGGGATGGACCCGCAGGCCTTCACGGACCAGGTAAGCCAGCACTTCCGCGACCTGGCCGCGACCATGGGCTTCTCCAACGACGACTTCATCCGCACCACCGAGCCCCGCCACAAGGCCGCCTGCCAGGCGCTGTGGGAGGAGCTGGCCCGGCGCGACGAGATCTATCTCGGCCATTACGAGGGCTGGTACGCGGTTCGCGACGAGGCCTTCTACGGCCCGGACGAGATCGAGGAGCGGGACGGGAAACGTTTCGCCCCGACCGGCGCCCCCGTCGAGTGGGTGCGGGAGCCGAGCTACTTCTTCCGCCTGTCGAAATGGGGTCCTTGGCTGCTCGACTTCTACCGGGAGAACCCGGACTTCATCGCCCCCGCCTCGCGGCGGAACGAGGTGATGCGCTTCGTCGAGGGCGGGTTGCAGGACCTCTCGATCAGCAGGACCAGCTTCACCTGGGGCATCCCGGTGCCGGGCGACCCGGCGCATGTGATGTATGTCTGGCTCGATGCGCTGGCGAATTACATCACCGCCGCCGGCTACCCCGACACCTCAGCCGAACGGTGGAAGTTCTGGCCCGCCGATGTGCATTTCGTCGGCAAGGACATCGTCCGCTTCCATGCCATCTACTGGCCGGCCTTCCTGGTGGCGGCGGGGCTCGCGCCGCCGCGGCGGGTCTTCGCCCATGGCTGGTGGACCAATGAGGGACAGAAGATCTCGAAGAGCCTCGGCAACGTCATTGACCCGGTGAAGCTGGTCGAGGAATACGGGCTCGACCCGGTGCGCTACTTCCTGCTGCGCGAGGTGCCCTTCGGCAATGACGGCGACTTCTCCCGCGCCGCGCTGATCAGGCGGCTCAACGGGGAGCTGGCGGATACGCTCGGCAACCTGTCGAACCGGACGCTCTCGCTGATCCAGCGGAATTGCGGCGGCGCGCTGCCGGCCTCGGCCGGAGCGGCGGAGGGCGATGCCGAGTTGCTCGCCGGACTCGGGAGCCTCCCGGCGCGCGTCGGCGCCCATCTCGAGCGGCAGGAGTTCCACCTGGCGCTGGAGGCGATCCTCGCCGAGGCACGCGCGGCCAATGGCTACATCACCCTCCAGGCGCCCTGGGCGCTAAAGACGACCGACCCGGCGCGCATGGCCATGGTGCTGCGGCATCTGCACACCGCGCTCCGGGTCTTCGCCACCCTCCTGCAGCCCTTTATGCCGGCGACCATGGCGGCGATGCTCGACCAGCTCGGCGTGCCGCCGGAGGGCAGGGGACTCGCCGGCCTCGCCGAGCCGCTGCCCGAGGGCGCGGCCCTGCCGCCGCCCGCGCCGCTCTTCCGCAAGGTCGAAGCCTGACCCATGCTCGTCGACAGCCATTGCCATCTCGACTACTTCACTGAAGCCGAGATCGAGGGGATCGTCGGCCGGGCCCGCGAGGCGGGCGTCGGCATGCTGGTGACCATTGGCGTGCGGACCGGCCAGGCGGCGGCGGTGAAGGCGCTCACCGAGCGCTTCCCGGATGTCTGGGGCACGGTCGGCGTGCATCCGCACAATGCCGGCGAGCCCGAGGGGCTGCCGACGGCCGAGGAGATCGTGGCGCTCGCCGACCATCCGCGCATCATCGGCATTGGCGAGAGCGGGCTCGACTATTTCTATGACAAATCGCCGCGCGACCTCCAGCGGGAGGGGTTCCGCCGGCATATCCGCGCGGCGCGCCTGGCCGGCCTGCCGCTCGCCATCCATGCCAGGCAGGCGGATGAGGACATCATCCGCATCCTGCGCGAGGAGCGCGAGGCGGGCGGAGGCTTCGACTTCCTGCTCCATTGCTTCTCCTCCGGCGCTGAGCTGGCGCGGGAGGCCGTGGCGATGGGGGGCTACGTCTCCTTTTCCGGCATCCTGACCTTCCCGAAATCGCCGGAGATCCGGGCGATCGCCGCGGAGCTGCCAGCCGACCGGCTGCTGGTCGAGACAGACAGTCCCTATCTCGCCCCGGTGCCGCTGCGCGGGAAGCGCTGCGAGCCCGCCTATGTGGCGCATACCGCCCGCGTCCTGGCCGAGGCCCGCGGCCTCAGCGGGGCGGAGGTGGAGGCACTGACGACGGCGAATTTCCGCCGCCTCTTCCCGCGGGTCGCCTAGGGCGTGCTGCGCGTCACCATCCTCGGCTGCGGCGGCTCCGGCGGGGTGCCGCTGATCGGCGGGGCGGGCGAGGGGGGCGAATGGGGCGAATGCGACCCCGCCGAGCCGCGCAACCGGCGCACCCGCACCTCGGCGCTGATCGAGGGACCGTCGGGCGGACGGCTGCTGATCGATGCGGGGCCGGATCTTCGCCAGCAGCTCCTCGCGGTCGGCGCCGGGCGGCTGGATGCCATCCTCTTCACCCATGCCCATGCCGACCATTGCCTCGGCATCGACGACCTTCGCCAGGTGAACCGCATCACCGGCCGGGCGCTGGAGGCGTACGGAACGAGAACCACGCTGCAAAAGCTCGATGACCGCTTCGACTACGCCTTCATCGGACCGACGCCGCCATTCTTCTACCGGCCGGCGCTCGAGGGTCGGCGAGTGGAGTATGGCGACCGCTTCGAGGTTGCCGGGCTGACGGTGGAGGTCTTCCGCCAGGACCATGGGGTGATGGACACGCTCGGCCTCCGGATCGGCCGCTTCGCCTATTCGACGGATGTGGTGATGCTGCCGGAGGAGAGCATGCCGCATCTCGAGGGGCTGGACACCTGGGTGGTCGGCTGCTTCCAGCGCGCGCCGCACAAGGTGCACGCCAATCTCGGCCAGGTGCTGGACTGGGTCGCCCGCCTGAAGCCGCGGCGGACGGTGCTGACGCATATGGGCACCGGGCTGGACTATGCGCGGCTGAGGCGGGAGCTGCCGCCCGGCATCGAGCCTGCGCATGACGGAATGGTGCTGGACATCCCGCTGGACTGAGGCATCCTCACCACAGCGTGCTGCGCGAAAACCACGGTCAATCGGCCGAACGCGCTGCCCACAGGCTTAGCCACAGCTTTATCCCCAGCTCTTTTTTTTCCATAATATATCTTATCCAACAATCATACTTGGGGATAAACCGGCGCGGATTGCTGCCCGGGCCGGTATCTGCGACGGGAGCCTTCGACCCGATCGCGGAGCCCTTGCCATGCCCAACCCCCCTGTTCCCGAGGCTGCCATCGCCCGGCTGCTTGCCATCATGACCCGCCTTCGTGCTCCGGATGGCTGCGCCTGGGACCGGGTGCAGGACTTCGCCAGTATCGCGCCCTACACGATCGAGGAGGCCTATGAGGTCGCGGACGCCATCCGGCGCGGCCCTGATTTCGCCGCCTTGCAGGACGAGTTGGGCGATCTGCTCTTTCAGGTCGTCTACCACGCCCAGATGGCGTCGGAGCTCGGCCATTTCGGCTTCGCCGAGGTTGCCGAGGCGATCAGCGAGAAGATGATCCGCCGCCACCCGCATGTCTTCGGTGAGGCCGCGGCGCGCGACGCTGCCGGCCAGACCGCGGCCTGGGAGGTGCAGAAGGCCGCCGAGCGCGCCGCCCGGGCCGAAACCGGGACGCTGGCCGGCGTCCCGGTCGGGCTCCCTGCCCTCATCCGCGCCGCCAAGCTGACGCGTCGCGCTGCCCGGGTCGGCTTCGACTGGCCGGATGCCGCCGCGGTCCTCGACAAGCTGGAGGAGGAAGCCGCCGAGCTCCGGGCCGAGCTGCCGGGCGCCGACCCGGCGCGGCTGGCCGATGAGGTGGGCGACCTGCTCTTCGTTCTCGCCAATCTGGCACGGAAGCTGGAGCTGGATCCGGAGGAGTGCCTCCGTTCCGCCAATGCCAAGTTCGAGCGGCGCTTCCAGGGCGTCGAGACGCGCCTTGCGCAGCGTGGCCTAGCGCCGGCCGATGCTTCGCTTGAGGCCATGGAGGCCGAGTGGCAAGCGGTGAAAACCGAGGAAAAACAACACCTGTAAACGGCTTCACAGTCGTCGTCCGGAGGTCGCCGGCACGGAGTGAAAGCTTTTCACTTGGTTTGTTAAGTTTTGACTAAAACCTGTCAAAGCTTTGCTAAGGCGATGTTGTAATCCGCCTAGCGCAGAATCATTCGTGAACTAACCGGAAACGCCGGCGCCCTGCCTGGCCTCGCCGCGCAGCAGCGCATCGAGTTCCTCGATGCGGAAGGGCTTGCGCAGGACCGGCAGGCCGACCGCCTGCACCTCCTCCAGCCGTTCCCCGTAGCCGGTCACCAGGATCACCGGCAGCCCCGGCCGCCGGGCCCGGATCGCCTGGGCGAGGTCCACCCCGCCCATGCCGCCGGGCATCATCACATCCGTCACCACCGCGTCGATGCGCTGGCCGCTCTCCAGCACCGCCAGCGCCGCCTCGGCCCCGGCGGCATAGGTAACCCGATGGCCGATCGCCTCGACCGACTCCGTCAGCAACAGCGCGACGTTGGCATCGTCGTCGACCAGCAGGACGGACAGTCCCTCGCCCGTCAGTGCCTCCGCGGGCGCCGGCTCGGCCCGGGTCTCCACCGCCGCCTCGCTGCGGGGCAGCAATAGGGTCACCGCCGTTCCCCCGCCCGGGCGGCTGGCAATCCGCACCGTCCCGCCGGACTGACGGGCGAAGCCATAGACCTGGGCCAGGCCGAGCCCGGTGCCATGGCCGAGCGGCTTGGTCGTGAAGAAGGGCTCGAAGACCCTTGCCATGACATCCGGGGTCATGCCCTGGCCCGTATCGGCCACCTCCACCGCGACGAAGTCGCCCCGCAGCCCGTCCGCCAGCCCTGCCGCTTCCGCCAGCCGCCGTGCCTCGGCCCGTACGACCAGCCGCCCGCCCCGCGGCATGGCATCCCGCGCATTCACCGCGAGGTTCAGCAGCGCCACCTCGAACTGCACGGTATCGAGCTCCACCGCCAGCGGCTCCGCCGGAAGCTCGAGCCGCAGCTCGATATCCGGCCGCAGGGCGCCGGCGATCAGCGACCGCATGCCGCGCAGCTGCTCCACCGCATCCACCCGCTCCGACAGCAGCGCCTGCCGCCGGGCGAAGACCAGCAGCTGGCGGGAGATGCGTGCCCCGCGGTCGAGCGCCTGCCGCATCGTCCGGCGAATCTCCTGCCGCCGCGCCGCGGGCGTCGTCTCCCGCTCCAGCAGGGAGAGGCCGGAGGAGACGACCTGCAGCAGGTTGTTGAAGTCATGGGCGATGCCGCCGGTCATCTGCCCGACCGCCTCGAGCTTCTGCGCCCTCAGCAGGGCCGCCTGGCTGCGCTCCAGCTCGGCCCGGGCCAGGGCGACGGCGCGCCGGAGGAAGAGGCTGAGCCCGCCCGCCGCCAAAACCACCAGCCCCGCCGCGGCCAGCGCCCAGAGCAGGACCGCTTGCTGCCGCTCCCGGCGCTCCGCTTCCGTCCGCTGCGGGTCGTAGAGGAACTCGCCGAGATCGAGCGCCCCCTCCACCACCCCGGCGCGGCGGAGCTGGCTGAACATCCGCTCCCAGCGGTCGGGGTTGGTATTGCCGAGCTCGACGATCGGATGGAGCGTCAGCTGCCGCACCCCTTCGGCCTGGAACAGGTCGAAGCCCAGCCGGTCGTTCAGCGGCAGGGTGCGCGGCAGCTCGGCCGAGATGCGCCGGGCGACCTCCTCGGGATGATCCAGCGCGTAGCGCCAGCCGCGCAGGCTGGCCTCCCGGAAGCGGCGGACCATGGCCGGGTCGCGCCGGACAAGCTCGGCATGGGTGAAGAGGCTGTCCCCGTAGAAGGCGATGCCGTAATCGACCGGGCGCAGCTCGCCCAGCTCCATGCCGATCTCCCGGGCTTCCCAAGGCGCCGAGAGGCTGTAGCCGAAGACCATGTCGAAGGTGCCGGCGGCGAGCTCGGCGAGGATGCGGTTGGGCGGGAAGCGCACCACGGCGATCCGCCGCTGGTCGATGCCCTCGGCCGCGAGCATCGCCCGCAGCTCCACGTCCAGCAGCTCGTTACCCTCGTTGCGGCCGAGCCGCAGCCGCACGAGGTCGGCCGGGCTCGAGATAGGAGTGCTACGGCGGAAGAAGAGCCGCGTGCCGCTCTGCTGGAAGACCGAGGCGACCACCGTGACCGGCCGGCCGGCAGCACGGGCCAGCAGGATGCCGGCGTTGCTGGTGCCGAATTGCGCCCGCCCCTCCGCGACCTCGGCGACCGGGTTCCGCAGCGGGCCCCCGCCGGGCGGGAAGGCGCTGCGGATATCGACCTGCTCGAACCCCGCCTCGCGGTAATAGCCCTGCCAGAAGGCGGCATAGTAGCCGGCGAATTGGAACTGGTGGTCCCACTGCAACTGAAGCACTACCGGCTCGGCGGCTGCCTGGGCCGGGAGGCCAAGGCCAAGGAGCAGCACGGACAGCCGCGCCCAGGCGGTCCTGCGCCGGCCAGATCCGTGTCGCATGCCTCCCGATCTGCCTCCGACCCCGGCTGGCTCAGCCCGGCACCAATCTGGCGCAGATCGATGCGTAAACGTGATCACTTGACGGTGAGTCGTCCTTAACCCCGCGCCCGCACCGTCTCCGGCAGGGGAATGAACTCGACCGAGTCGGACGGCACCTTGGGGAAGCGGCCGGCCTGCCAGTCCTCCTTCGCCTGCTGGATCCGCTCATGCGAGGAGGAGACGAAATTCCAGAAGATGTAGCGCGGCCCGTCCATCGCCGCCCCGCCGAGCAGCAGCAGGCGCGCGCCCTCCGGCCCGGCCCGCAGCGCCAGGCCGGAGCGCGGGTGGAAGATCAGCATCCGCCCCGCCTCATGCCTGTCCTCGCCGACCGTGACCGCACCCTCCACGACATAGGCCGCGCGCTCCTCATGCTGGTCGGGCATCGGCACCACGGCGCCCGGCGCCAGCACGGCATCGGCATAGAAGAGCGGCGAGGAGACCGCGACCGGCGCCCTGAGCCCCCAGCCTTCACCGGCGACCAGGCGCAGGCGGAGCCCCCCCTCCTCCGCCACCGGCAGCGTCGCGGCCGGGTGATGGGCGAAATCGGGCGCCGTCTCCTCGGCCGACTTCGGCAGCGCGACCCAGGACTGAATGCCGGCCATCCGCTGCCGCTGCCCGCGGCTCTCGTCGCTGCTGCGCTCGGAATGGGTGATCCCGCGCCCGGCCGTCATCCAGTTCACGTCGCCGGGCACGATCGGCAGGTCGGAGCCGAGGCTGTCCCGGTGCTGGATCGAGCCCTCGAAGAGATAGGTCACGGTGGAGAGGCCGATATGCGGATGCGGCCGTACATCGAGCCCCTTGCCCTCGAGGAATTCCCCCGGGCCCATCTCGTCGAAGAAGATGAACGGCCCGACCATCTGCCGTTCCTTGGCGGGCAGGGCACGGCGGACCTCGAAGCCGCCCACGTCATGGGCGCGCGGCAGGATGACCAGGGCAGGCGCAGCATCGGACATGGCAGGTTCTCCTCGGTTTGGCCGGGAGACTAGGCTGCCGCGCCGCTACTCCGCCAGCAGGGCCTCGCGCAGCGCCTCCCACCCGTCCCGGTCGGGGGCGAGGATGAGCCCGCCTGCCGTGGTCTGAGGCCCGTAGGGCGAGCCGTCGAAGCGGGCGGCATAGCCGCCTGCCTCGCAGTACAGCAGCCAGCCGGGCGCGTGGTCCCAGGGCATCAGCTTGTTGTAGACGAGGGCGTGGGCATGGCCCCCGGCCGCCAGCCGGTACTCATGCGCGGCGCAGCGGAAGTTGACCGTTGCCGCCAGCCGCGGCAGGCGCGAGGCGACACGGCTCTTCAGCGGCTCCGGCATGTAGCCCCAGGACACGCCGGCGACCATCTGCCCGACCGGCGCGGGCGCCGCCACCCGCAGCGTGGCCCGGTGCCCGTCCGGCGCCTCGATCCAGGCCCCCTCCCCGCGCAGCGCCATGGCGGTGTCGTCGCCGAGCGGGTCATGGATCCAGCTGGCGACAATCTCGCCGCGGATGATGGCAGCCGCCATGCAGCCGAAGACCGGCAGGCCGGCGGCGAAATTCGCCGTGCCGTCCACCGGGTCGACGACGAAGGCGAGATCGGCGCCGGCCAGCCGGCCGAGCAGCGAGGGGTCGGCCGAAGTCGCCTCCTCGCCCACCACGACGCAGCCGGGGAAGCGCGCCTGCAGCCCGGCGGTGATCACCCGTTCCGCTGCCTCGTCGGCATCGGTGACGAGGTCGAGCGGCCCGCTCTTCGCCCGCACCGCGCCGGCGGCGAGGCGGCGGAAGCGCGGCAGGATCTCCGCCCGGGTCGCCTGCCTGAGCAGCGCGGCGACCTCCTCCATCGCCCGGCTGTTGAACTGCATGCTCATTGCGACGGTTGCTCGAAGCGGGCGCGGTTGGTGGGCGAGAGCCGCACGGTCACCTGGACATCCTCTTCGGTATCGGCGCGCTCGATCACCTCGCCATGGCGGTACAGCCAGGCGAGCCGTGCCCCATCCGCCGAGGGGATGGCATAGCGCACGGTCTCCATATTGGCCGAGAGCCGGGCATCGAGCGCCTCCAGCAGCTGCGGCAGCCCCTCCCCGGTCAGGGCCGAGACGGCGACGGCGCCCTCGACCGAGCCGCCGGGCACGGCGCCGACTCCGCCGAGCAGATCGGCCTTGTTCAGCACCTCCAGCACCCGGCGCTGCCATCCCTCGTCGAGCGGGGCATGGGCGCCCTCGGCCATTTCCTCAAGTACGGAGAGCACGTCGGCCCGCTGCGCTGCCGTGTCCGGATGGGCGACGTCGCGGACATGGAGGATGACATCGGCCGCCGCGACCTCCTCGAGCGTCGCCCGGAAGGCTTCGACCAGCTGAGTCGGGAGCTCCGAGATGAAGCCGACGGTGTCCGAAAGGATGGCCCGCCGCCCCGAGGGCAGCCGGATGCCGCGCATAGTCGGGTCGAGCGTGGCGAAGAGCTGGTCCTGCGCATAGACGCCGGCACCGGTCAGCGCGTTGAACAGCGTCGACTTGCCGGCATTGGTGTAGCCGACGAGCGCGATGACCGGGTAGGGCACCTTCTCCCGCTGGCGGCGGTGCAGGCCGCGGGTGCGGCGCACCTGCTCCAGCTCCTTCTTCAGCTTGACCATGCGGTCGGTGATCAGCCGCCGGTCGATCTCGATCTGCGACTCGCCGGGGCCGCCGAGGAAGCCGAAGCCGCCCCGCTGGCGCTCGAGATGGGTCCAGGACCGGACGAGGCGGGTGCGCTGGTAGTCGAGATGGGCGAGCTCGACCTGCAGCGAGCCCTCCTTGGTGCGGGCCCGCTCGCCGAAGATCTCGAGGATCAGCCCGGTCCGGTCGATGACCTTGCAGCGCCATTCGCGCTCGAGGTTGCGCTGCTGCACCGGCGAGAGCGCGGCATCGACCACGACCACCGCCACGCGCTGGTCGTCGATCGCCTGCCGCGCGGCCGCGACCTGGCCCTCGCCGAGATAGGTGCTGGGGCGGCGCTCGCGCAGCGGGTAGACCGCCTGATGGACGATGGTCACGCCGATGCTGGCGGCGAGTCCGACGGCCTCCGCCAGCCTGGCCTCGGCTGCCCGGGGCGCCGTGTCCTGCTGCGGGCCGAGGCCCCGGGGCTGGCGCTCGTAAGGCAGGATGACGGCGGCCCTGGTGGGGCCGGATTCGGTGCCGTCGCCCCGGTCATTCGCTGGGGCCGGAAGCCCCGGTTCAATCTCCGCCGACAGGATTGGCCTCACGGTTCATCGTCAAGGTGGTGCCTTCGCGGCCGACGGTCGCCCCTTCGCGGGCGGCCGCCGTGGCATCGAAGAGCTGGATCGGCGCGCCCGGCATCACGGTGCTGATCGCATGCTTGTAGACCAATTGGGTATGCCCATCCCTGCGGAGAAGGACGGAGAAGTTGTCGAACCAGGTAATAATTCCCTGAAGCTTGACGCCGTTCACGAGAAAGATCGTCACGGGAGTCTTGCTCTTGCGAACGTGGTTCAGGAAGACATCCTGCACGTTCTGGGACTTCTCGGCTGCCACGGCTCGGTCCTTCTTGTTCTTGACGGCCACTCTGAGTCGGCGGCGCGCCCGAGACGGGTTACCCCGCCGGAGGCCGCACCATCCATCCTCGTGCCGCCCTTTGCAAGGCGAGGCTGACCCCCCATCCGCGCATGGCGGCGGGGCCTGCCGCCGCTCCGGGCATCAGCCCTGGCGGGCGCCTCGAAGATAGGCAGCGAGCGCCGTCGCGTCGGCGAAGGTAAGGTCCGGCGCGGCAGCCTCCGGCCCGCCGTCATGCGCCGCATCGCCGAGCAGCACCGCGGTGCAGCCTGCCCGCCGCGCCGCCTCCATGTCGAGTGCGGTGTCGCCGACATACCAGACCGCGCCCGCCGGCAGGCCGAGCGCCGGCAGCGCCATGCGGAAAGGCGCCGGATCGGGCTTGTCGACCGCCGCATCCCCGGCCCCGACCAGGATGCGGAAGTGCCCTGCCCAGCCGAGATGTGCCGCCTCCGCCCGCAGGAGCGGCCCCTGCTTGTTGCTGATGACGCCCTGCGGCAGGCCGAGCGCGGCGACGGCGGCAACTGCCTCCCCCGCCCCCGGCATCGGCGTCAGCACCTCGAGGTGCCGCGCGCGCACCGCCGCATAGAAGACATCCCTCGCCTCCTCCCAGCGCGGGCCGAACATCTCGGGGAAGGTCTCGCGCAGCGATCGGCGCACGCGGCCCCGTACCTCCTCCAATGTCCAGCGCGGCAGGCCGCAACGGTCGAAGGCGGCGTTCAGCCCGGCAGCGATGGCAAGCCAGCCATCGACCAGGGTGTTGTCCCAGTCCCAGAGAATGCCCCGCGGTTCGGTCACGCCGCGTTCCTCAGATCGCCCTTCACATGCCGGGCGAAAAGGTCGAAGAGCCGCCGCACCACCGGCCCGACCTGGCCGTCGCCGACCGGCTGGCCGTCGAGCGCCAGGATCGGCTTCACGAAGGAGGTCGCCGAGGTGAGAAAGGCCTCGCGGGCACCCCTCGCCTCCTCCAGGCTGAATTCCCGCTCCTCGACGCGAAGCCCGGCCGCCCCTATCTCCGCCAGCAGCGCCGCCCGGGTGCAGCCGGGCAGGATGACGTGGTCGAGCTGGCGGGTGCGGATGACGCCCGCCGCATCGACGATCCAGAAGGTCGTCGCGGCGCCCTCCGTCACCATCCCCGTCGCCGCGTCGTAGAGGATGGCCTCGATCGCCCCCTGCTCGCGCGCCGCCTGGCGGGCCAGGCAGTTCGGCAGGAGGTTGATCGACTTGATGTCCCGCCGCGCCCAGCGCAGGTCGGGCAGGGTGATGGCCTTGGCGCCCCAGCCCTCGACGCTCGCCGGATAGGGGGCGATGCGCTTCACCGTCACAACCAGTGCCGGCGGCACCGGCTGCTTCGGGAAGGCATGGTCGCGCCGCGCCACGCCGCGCGTCACCTGCATGTAGAGCAGCCCCTCCGCCACGCGGTTGCGACGGGCGACCTCGGCCAGGACATGGCGCAGCGCCGTGCGGGTCATCGGCATCGGCAGGCGGATCTCCGCGAGCGAGCGCTCCAGCCGGGCCAGGTGGCGCTCCTCGTCGATGAAGCGGCCGGCATGGAGATGGACGACCTCATAGATGCCGTCGCCGAACTGGTAGCCGCGATCCTCGACATTCACCTCGGCGCGCCGCTGGTCGACATAGCGGCCGTTGACGTAAGCGATGCGCGACATGGGGACCCCGGCTAGCCGTTCCGGCAGGATGTCACAGCGCCGGCCCGGCCGGCACCCGGTCCTCGGCATGGACGCCGAGGAATTTCAGCTTCCGGTGCAGCGCGCTCCGCTCCATGCCGACGAAATTGGCAGTACGGCTGATATTGCCGCCGAAGCGGAGCAGCTGGGCCTCGAGATACTGCTTCTCGAACAGCTCGCGGGCCTCGCGTAGCGGCAGCGTCATGATCTCCGAGCTGCGGTCGAGCTTCAGCATCGCGGGCGCCGCGGAGCCGACCTCGGGCGGCAGCATCTCGGCGCGGATCGGCTCGCGCGCCTCGCCCGGCGCCATGATCAGCAGCCAGTCGATGAGGTTGCGCAGCTGCCGGACGTTGCCCGGCCAGTCATAGGCCTGGAGCGCCGCCATGGCGTCCTCGGCCAGCTCCCGCGGCGGCATGCCGGAGGTCTCGCCGGAGCGGGCCATGAAGTGCCGGGCGAGCGCCGGCACATCCTCCCGCCGCTCCCGCAGCGCCGGGATGCGGAGCGGCACCACGGCGAGGCGGTAATAGAGGTCCTCACGGAAGCGCCCGGCCGCGATCTCGCCCTGGAGGTCGCGGTTGGTGGTGGCGATGACGCGGACATCGACCTTCACCCGCGTCGCCCCGCCGATGCGCTCGAAGCCCTGCTCCTGCAGCGCGCGGACGATCTTGCCCTGGGTCTCGAGCGGCATGTCCGCCACCTCGTCCAGCAGCAGCGTGCCGCCATGGGCGCGCTCCAGCACGCCGGCGCGGCGCGGCGCGGCCTGGGCATCCACCCCGGCCTCGGTGCCGAAAAGCTCCTCCTCGAAGCGGGCCGGGTTCAGCGTCGCGCAGTTGAGCGCAACGAATGGCCCGTCGGCGCGGCGGGACCGGGCATGGATCATCCGCGCCGCCACCTCCTTCCCCGCACCGGCCGGGCCGGCGATGAGCACGCGGCTGCCGGTCGGCGCCACCCGCTCGATCGAGGCGCGGAGCTGGGCGAGGCTCCCCGAGGTGCCGACCAGCTCGGTCTCCGGCCCGGCCCGGAGCCGCAGCTCGGAATTCTCCCGCCGCAGCCGCGCCGCCTCAAGCGCGCGCGCGACCACCAGCAGCAGCCGGTCGGAATTGAAGGGCTTCTCGATGAAGTCGTAGGCGCCCTGCTGGATCGCCCGCACCGCCGTCTCGATCGTCCCGTGGCCGGAGATCATGACGACCGGGATCTGCGGCTCCTCCTTGTGGAGCTCCGCTAGGATCCCGAGCCCGTCCAGCTTCGAGTTCTGCAGCCAGATGTCGAGGACCACCATGGACGGCCGGCGCTGCTTGAAGGCCGCCAGCGCCTGGTCGGAATTCGCCGCCTGCCGCGTCTCGTAGCCTTCGTCCGAGAGGATGCCCTCGATCAGCGCCCGGATGTCCGGCTCGTCGTCCACGATCAGGATTTCATGCGCCATGCGCGCGCCTCATGCTGCCATCCGGCCAGGGGTCCATCGTCTCGGTCTCCGTGCCGGCCGGGCGCTCCGCCATGCGGTCGGAGCCCGGTCGCCACGGCAGGGTGAGAACGGCCCGGGCCCCACCGCGCCCCGAGCCGGCCTCGCGGGGACGGTCCTCCAACCCCAGCCTGCCCCCATGGTCCTCCATGATCTTCTTCACGATGGCAAGGCCGAGCCCGGTTCCTTTCGGTTTATGCGTCACATAAGGCTCGGTCAGCCGGTCCCGCTCATCCCCCTGGGGCAGGCCGATTCCGTCATCCTCGATGGCGATGGCGACGCTGTCCTCGCCCTGCTCGATGCGCACGGTGATGTGTCCGAAGGCTGGGGCAGGATCCTCGCCGGCCTCCCGCTCGGCCTGGGCCCGCATGGTGACGGCGTCGGCAGCATTCATCAGCAGGTTGGTCAGCGCCTGGCCGAGCAACCGGCGGTCGCAGGCGACGAGCGGGCCGCGCACCCCCTCGGGCAGGTCCACCTGGTAGCGGATGCCGGGATGGGCGTCCCGCTGCAGCACCAGCGCCTCGCGCAGAACCTGCGAGAGGTCCTCCGGGCGGATCACCGGCTGGGGCATGCGGGCAAAGGCGGAGAACTCGTCCACCATCCGGCCGATATCGCCGACCTGGCGGACGATCGTGTCGGTGCAGGCGACGAAGGTCTCCGGATCGTTGCTGATCTGCTTCAGGTAGCGCCGCTTCAAGCGCTCGGCCGAGAGTTGGATCGGGGTCAGCGGGTTCTTGATCTCATGGGCGATGCGCCGCGCCACATCGGCCCAGGCCGCCTTGCGCTGGGCCGAGAGCAGCTCGGTGATGTCGTCGAAGGTAAGGACGAAGCCGGCCAGCTCCCCCTGCCCGCCCGCCTGCCGCTCCTCGCCGATCTGGGCGAGGAGCGTCCGGCGGTTGCTCGGCGGGCCGATGCGGATCTCGGCCGTGCGCTCGGCGCCGCCCGCCAGCAGCGGCGCGAATTCCGGCACCACCTCCGCCATCGGCCGGCCGATGGCGGAGTCGAGGTCGATGCCGAGCAGCTCGCTCGCACGGCGGTTCGGCAGGTTGATCCGCCCATCCGTCTCTAGGCCGATGACGCCGGCGGAGACGCCGGCCAGCACCGTCTCGGTGAAGCGCCGCCGCTCGTCGATCTGGCGATAGGCCTGCAGCAGTTCCGAGCGCTGTGCCGCCAACTGGTTGGTCATCCGGTTGAAGGCGCGGGCGAGGCTGGCGATCTCCTCGTCGGCCGCCCCTTCCTCAACGCGAGTGGCGAGGTCGCCCCCCCTCACCCGCTCGGCCGCGACGATCAGCCGCCCGATCGGCCGCGCCAGCTGGTTGGCCAGCACCAGGCCGATCAGCACCGCCGCCAGCAGCACTAGGAGCGCCGCGATGGCAAAGATCATGACGAATGTGATCTGGAGCCCGGAGCGGTTGTTGTCGAGCTCGACATACTCGGCGACCGCCTTCTCGACCGACCGCTGATGCGCCAGCACGGTCGCGTCGAGCGGCCGTCCGATCAGCAGCATCCAGCCCTGGCCGAAATCAAGCGCGACCACGGCCCGCACCCGGTCCTCCGCCGGAAGCACGGCAACCTCGCCGAGCCGGGCCTGGGCGATCGCGTCCTCCGGCGGCGGGTCGAGGACGAAGCTCGTCGTGTAGCCGGCATGGGCGATCACCTGCTGCGTCGCTGGGTCGAAGACGACGGCCTCCGTCAGGTTGCGCAGGGCCGTATGCGTCGCCAGGACGCGGGCGAAGGCGAGGCCGTTGTCGGGCAGCAGGACGCGCGCGCGGGAAAGGTCCGCCGCCATGGCCAGCGCATCGCCGCGGATGGTGTTGCGATGCTCCTCGAGATAGCCGCGGCTGGCCTGGAGGCTGGCCTCCAGTGCCGTCCGCACCCTGTCGCTGAACCAGGTCTCGATGCCGAGGTTGAAAAACAGCGCGGCGAAGGCGGCGACCAGCATCGCCGGCACCACCGCGACCACGCCGAAGAGCAGGACAAGTCGCACATGCAGCCGGGACCCCGCCGAGCCGCGCCGCCGCTCCGCCCAGACCCGCACCAATCTGCCCGCGAGCGAGGCCATCAGCAGCAGCAGCACCGCCGCATTGACGAGGACGAGGCCGACCACGGCGCCCGGCTTGGTCGGCCCGAGCGGGCTGCCATCCGACAGGACGGAGAAGGTGACGACGCCGAGCAGCAGCGCGCCGACCGCGAGGCCGAGGGTCATCCCCCGGCCCAGCAGCACATCGGCGATCCGCCGGGGCAGGCCGCGCTGGCGCGGCTCGCCGGTCGCCATCAGCCGAGCCCGCGCACCACGGGCAGCTCGAGCTCGCGGATCTTTTTCCGGAGCGTGTTCCGGTTGAGGCCGAGCATCGCCGCCGCCTTAATCTGGTTGCCGCGGGTGGCGCCGAGGACGAGGCGCAGCAAGGGCCGCTCCACCTCGGCCAGCACCCGGTCATAGAGGTCGCGCACCGGCAGCCCGTCCTTGTGGGCGGCGACGAAGGCCTTCAGGTGCCGCTCCACCGCCTGCTCCAGCGTTTCGGGACGGCGCTGGCCGGTCTCGGCCGGTGGCTCCGCCTCGGACAGCTCGGAGGCGACGGCCTCGGCGTCGATCGTCTCCTGCGGGTAGAGGGCGGCGAGGCGGCGCATGAGGTTCTCGAGCTCGCGGGCGTTGCCGGGCCAGGCATGACCCTTCAGCCGCTCCAACGCCTCGGTGCTGAGCTGCTTCAGCGGCAGGCCGGAGGCGCGGGCGCGCTCGAGGAAGTGGCGCGCGAGCAGCGGGATGTCCTCCATCCGCTCGCGCAAGGGCGGCAGGCGGATGGGGACAACGTTGAGACGGTAGAAGAGATCTTCGCGGAAGAGCCCCTGCCGGATCGACTGGCGGAGGTCGCGATGGGTGGCCGCGACGATGCGGACATTCGCCTTGATCGGGTTGCGGCCGCCGACGGTGGTGAACTCGCCCTCCTGCAGCACGCGCAGCAGGCGGGTCTGCGCCTCGGGCGGCATGTCGCCGATCTCGTCGAGGAAGAGCGTGCCGCCGGCCGCCTGCTCGAACCGGCCGATGCCGCGGTTCAGCGCGCCGGTGAAGGCGCCGCGCTCATGGCCGAAGAGCTCACTCTCGATCAGCTCGCGCGGGATGGCCGCCATGTTGATGGCGACGAAGGGCCCGCCGCGGCGCCGCCCGTAGTCGTGCAGGGCACGGGCCACCAGCTCCTTGCCGGTGCCCGACTCGCCGGTGATCATCACGGTGAGGTCGGTCGTCGTGAGGCGGGCGACGGTGCGGTAGATCTCCTGCATCGCAGGGCTCCGGCCGACCAGCGGCAGGCGCTCCTCCGGCTCTGCCTCGTCGGCGGGCGCCGGGGCCTGGGGGGCGGCGAGGGCGCGCTCGACGACGGCCAACAGCTCCTTCAGGTCGAAGGGCTTGGGGAGGTACTCGAAGGCGCCGCGCTGTGCCGCCTTCAGCGCCGTCATGAAGGTCGACTGGGCCGACATCACCACGACGCGCATGTCGGGACGGATGCGCTTGATGCGGGGGACGAGGTCGAGGCCGTTCTCGTCCGGCATCACCACGTCGGTGATGACGAGGTCGCCCTCGCCATCCTCCACCCAGCGCCAGAGCGTGGAGGCGGAGGAGGTGGCGCGCACCTGGTAGCCGGAGCGCCCGAGCGCCTGGCTGAGCACGGTGCGGATCGCCCGGTCGTCATCGGCGACGAGGATGGTGCGGCTATCGCTCATGGACGGTCCATCCGATTGGCATCGAGACGCAGCCCCGCCGGCGGCATGGCGAGCGAGAGGCGAAAGAGGGTGCGGCCCGGGCGGCTGTCGCATTCGATCAGCCCGCCCTGGTCGGCGACCAGCTTGGCCACTAGCGCGAGGCCGAGCCCCTGCCCGCCCCGCTTGGTGGTGACGAAAGGCTCGAAGAGGGTGGCGCGCACCGCCTCCGGGATGCCGGAGCCGTTGTCGCGCACGATCACCTGCAAAGGCACGTGCACCCGCTCCCGGCTGCCGGGGACGGCGATGCGGACGCCATGGTGGTAGGCGGTGGCGAGGACGATCTCGCCGGAGAGCGGATCCACCGCCTCGGCGGCGTTTTTCACGAGGTTCAGCAGGATCTGCACGAGCTGGTCGCGGTTGCCCCAGACCGGCGGCAGCGACGGGTCGTATTCCTCATGGATGCGGAGATGCGCGGCGAAGCCGGTCTGGGCCACGCGCCGCACATGGTCGAGCACCTGGTGAACGTTGACCGGGGCGAGCTCCACCGGGCGGTCGGAGAACATGTCCATCCGGTCGACCAGGTTGCGGATGCGGTCGGCCTCATCCTGGATGAGCTGGCAGAGTTCGCGGTCGGCCTCCGCGGCGCCCTGCTCCAGCAGCTGGGCGGCGCCGCGGATGCCCGACAGCGGGTTCTTGACCTCATGGGCCAGCATCTCAGCCATGGCCGAAGCGCCACGCGCCGCACCGAGGAAGTTGAGCTGGCGGTTCATCATCTGCGCCGTCGAGCCGTCCTGCAGGGTCAGTATGACGGCGCCCGGCATCTCCGGCAGCGGCGCGCCATGGGCGGCGACGCCGCGGCGGTTGAGGCGGGGGCTCTCCAGCGTCAGGTCATGGTCGGAGACCGGCGCCTCATGTTGGCGGACCTGGGCGAGCAGGGCGAAGAGCCGGCTGTCCGGCGGCAGCAGGTCGCCGAGGCGGAGGATGGCGAGCGAGCCGAAGGAGAGCTGGAAGAAGAGCTCCGCCGCCGGGTTGGCGTAGCGGAAGCGGTCCTCTGCATCGAGCACCACCGCCGGCATGGGAAGCGCGGCGAGGATCGCGCCGTACTCCGGCAGCGGCGCGCTGCGCGTCGGCAGCGGCGTCACCCGCGTGCGGGTGGCGAAGGCGCCGCTCATGCCGCGATCCGCTCCAACCCTTGCGCATGGAAGCGGGCGCGGGCGGCTTCCAGGCCGAGATCGAGCAGCGGCCGGTAGAAGCCCTCGATCAGCCGCACCACCTCCTCGGCCGTCTCCACCTGGTTAACCTGGGACCTGAACTCGGCCGAGCCTGGCAGGCCCTTGGAATACCAGGCGATATGCTTGCGGGCGAGGCGGAGGCCGGTCTGCGTCCCGTGATGCGAGAGCATCTCGGCATAATGCTCGAGCAGGATGGCGAGCTGCTCGGCAAGGCTGGGCTCGGCCGGCGTCTTGCCGGTCCGGAGGTAGTGCGCGACCTGACGCGGCAGCCAGGGGCGGCCGTAGCAGCCGCGGCCGATCATCACCCCGTCGGCGCTGGAGAGGCGGAGCGCCTCGGCGGCGTGCTCGGGCGTCAGGATGTCGCCATTGGCGAGGATGGGGATGGAGACAGCCTCCCTCACCCCGCGGATGAAGGCCCAGTCCGCCTTGCCCGTGTAGAGCATCTGCCGGGTGCGGCCATGAATCGTGACGAGCCGGATGCCGCAAGCCTCGGCGATGCGGGCGAGGTTCGGGGCGTTGAGCGAGGAATGGTCCCAGCCCATCCGCATCTTGAGGGTGACGGGGACGGTCACCGCCTTCACCACCGCTTCGAGGATGGCGGCGGCGCGGACCTCGTCGCGCATCAGGGCGCTGCCGGCCTGCTGGCCGAGCGCGACCTTCTTCACCGGGCAGCCGAAATTGATGTCGATGATGGCGGCGCCGCGGTCTGCGGCAAGCTTCGCGGCCTCGGCCATCACCGCGGGCTCGCAGCCGGCGAGCTGGACGGCGGAAGGGGCGCCGAAGCCGTCGACCTCGGCCATCTTCAGCGTCTGGCGGTTCTCCCGGACCATGGCCTGGGAGGCGATCATCTCGCTCACCACCATGCCCGTGCCGAGCCGGCGGGCGAGGCGGCGGAAGGGCAGGTCCGTCACGCCGGACATGGGGGCAAGGTAGACGGGCGTGTCGATGCGCACGTCGCCGACCAGTATCGGCGGCAGACCGCCTGCTTCGGGGGCATTCGGCTCCGGGCGGGCCTGGGAGTCGGGCATGCTCATGCTCATGATTTGGGCAAACTAGGCGAAGTGCTGCGTTTCGGCAACGCCTGCCTGGGCGGAACGCCGAGAAACGTACCAATTTTTCGGCGCGATTTCGCCCCTGGCGGTTCTGCGATAGGGTCCGGCGATGAGCATCGCCGCCCTCCTGATGGCCGCCGGCAGCGGCACGCGCTTCGGCGCCACAGAGCCCAAGCAGTACCTGCCCCTGCTGGGGCGCCCCGTCATCCGCCATGCCGCCGAGGCGCTGCTGGCGGAGGGGCTGGTCGACATCCTGCTGCCCGTCTGTGCCGAGGGCGAGGAGGGGCGGATCGCCTCGCTGCTCGACGGGCTGCCGGTGCTGCCGGCGGTGACCGGCGGGACGACGCGGCAGGCCAGCGTCCGCGCCGGGCTGGAGGCGCTGGCCCCACAGGCGCCGGAGGTGGTGCTGGTGCATGACGCGGCGCGGCCGGTCGTGCCGCGAGGTACCATCCCGTCCATCCTCGAGGCCTTGCGGGGCGCGCCGGGGGCAATCCCGGCGCAGCCGGTGGCGGATACGCTGAAGCGGGGCAAAGGCTCGACGATCGTCGAGACAGTGCCGCGGGCCGGCCTCTACCGGGCGCAGACGCCGCAAGGCTTCCGCTTCGGGGCCTTGCTGAAGGCACACCGGGCGGCGGCGGGCGAGGCGACGGATGATGCGCAGCTCCTGGAGCTCGCGGGCGAGAGGGTGGTGCTGGTGGCGGGATCGGAGACCAATGTGAAGATCACCTTCCCCGAGGATCTGGAGCGGGTGGCAGGGCAGGTGCAGGGGCGGCTCGTGCCGCGCATCGGCACCGGCTTCGATGTGCACCGGACCGAGGTCGGGCGGCGGATGGTGCTCTGTGGCGTCGTCGTGCCCTGCGAGTTCGGGCTGGAGGGGCATTCCGATGCGGATGTCGGCATCCATGCGCTGTGCGACGCGATCTACGGGGCGCTGGCCGAGGGCGATATCGGGCGTTGGTTCCCGCCCTCGGAGATGCGCTGGAAGGATGCGGACAGCGCGCAGTTCCTTCGCCATGCAGCGGGGCGGGTGGCGGCGCGGGGCGGCGTCATCGCCAATGTGGATGTGACGATCCTTTGCGAGCGGCCGAAGATCGGGCCGCACCGCGAGGCGATGCAGGCCAGGGTGGCGGAGCTGCTGGGCGTCGACCCGGGCATCGTCGGGGTGAAGGCGACCACCACGGAGCGGCTGGGCTTCACCGGCCGGGGCGAAGGGATCGCGGCACAGGCGGCGGCGATGGTGCTGGTGCCGGGTTGAAGGTCCTCAAATCGCCTCAAACAGAGCCGTCATGGCGCTTGAGGTTCCTAGCAGAAACCATTGTTTTTATAGCTTTTCTCACGGCTCCGCTTTAATATTTGAGTGCTTGAGGCGCAGCACCGTCCCGGGCGCGCGGCTCGGGCGGCGGCGGCCGGAACGTAGCAGGAACATTCGGCCGGACGCAAGGATCGCGGTACGGCCGGCCGGTCAGGCCACCTCCTGACGCTCGACCGCCGCCTCGGCCGCCGCGCGGAGCTCGACCACCTTGTCCGAAAGGGTGGATTCAGCCGTGAATTCGACGGCGCAGACCACTTGGGCGAGATTGACCGTCGCCTCCACCGCGCCGGGGACCGGGGCGCCGAGGAAGTGCTTCGATTGCCAGGCGAGGTCGGCCAGCATGGGCACCCCAGCGTGGTCGAGCAGCAGGTCCAGCAGGATGGTCCCGTCCTCGGCGATATGGGCGGCGCGGAGGCCGGCGACCCGCAGCACGTCGCCCGTCGTCAGCAGCAGGCCGAAATGGCCCGTCTCCGCGCCCAGCATGCGCCGGACGAACCAGGCAGGCAGCAGGTCGGCATCGGTTGCGGGGTCGGCGAGGCGGGTCCAGCGCGGCATCGGCTTGTGTCCTGACCTGAGGGTCAGGGCCTAACGCCTTCGGGACGCGGATGTTCAGCCGCTGGCCTGGTCCCGCACCCAGGCGAGGAAATCGGCATCGGCCGCGGCGGCCGGCAGGGCGAGGATCGCCGGGAGGTCGTAGCTGTGGAGCGCGCGGATGCGGGCGCGGAGCGCCTCGAAGCGGCCGGCGGTGGTCTTCAGGACGAGGGCGGACTCGGGGTCCTCCCTCACCTCGTCCTTCCAGCGATAAATGGCGGTGTGGCCGGGGAGGAGGTTGGCGCAGGCGGCCAGGCGCTCCTCCACCACCGCTCGGCCGATGCGGCGGGCTTCCTCCGCATCGGCCGTGGTGACCCAGACCCAGAGGACGGGGTCGGCCGGCTCCATCCTCAGGCGCGTTCGAGGATGGTGACGTAATTGGCGACCGCCGCGCCGCCCATGTTGAAGACGCCGCCGAGATCGGCCTTCGGCAGCTGCAGGTCGCCGGCGGTGCCGGTGAGCTGCATGGCGGTCAGGACGTGCATGGAGATGCCCGTCGCGCCGATTGGATGGCCCTTGGACTTCAGCCCGCCGGAGCGGTTGACGGGGAGCTTGCCGTCGGCCGCCGTCCAGCCCTCGAGGATGGCGCGGGACCCCTGCCCTTCCGGCGTCAGGCCCATTGCTTCGTATTCGAGGAGCTCGGCGATGGTGAAGCAGTCATGCGTCTCGACGAAGGACAGGTCCGTCGCGGCGCCGAGCCCGGCCTGGTCGAGGGCGCGGGACCAGGCCTCGCGCGGTCCCTCGAAGCGGATGATGTCGCGGGCGGCGATGGGCAGGTAGTCGTTCACCTGCACGGCGGCGCGGAAGCGGACGGATTTCTGCATCGCCTTCGCCGACTCGGCATCGGTGATGATCATCGCCGCGGCACCGTCGGAGACCAGGCTGCAATCGGTGCGCTTCAGCGGCGGGGCGACGAAGGGATTCTTGTCGCTCTCGGCGCGGCAGAAGGCGTAGCCGAGGTCCTTGCGCATCTGCGCCCAGGGGTTGTCGACGCCGTTCTTGTGATTCTTGGCGGCGATGGCGGCAAGCGCGTCGGACTGGTCGCCATGGCGCTGGAAATAGGCCTCGGCGATGCGGCCGAAGACGCCGGCGAAGCCGCCGCGGATGTCCTGCTCGGTCTTCCGGTAGCTTGCGTTCAGCAGGATTTCGCCGACCTGGGGGCCCGGCGTCGCGGTCATCTTCTCCGCCCCGAGCACGAGGGCGAAGCGGCCGCGCTTGGCCGCCAGGAAATCGAGGGCGCCGTGAATGGCGGCGGTGCCGGTGGCGCAGGCATTCTCGTAGCGGGTGATCGGCTTGAAGCGCAGCTGGGGGATCGACTGGAGGACCAGCGAGCTCGGGAAGCCCTGGTTGGTGAAGCCCTCGCCGAAGACGCCGAGGAAGCCGGCATCGATCTCGGCCGGGGAGATGCCGGCATCCTCGATGGCGGCGCGGCCGACGCGGGCGAGCAGGCTCTCGATATCCGGCTCCTCCAGCTTACCGAAGGGGGTATGGGCCCAGCCCACGATGCAGGCGTCGAGCGTCTCGGCCATGGATGTGCTCCGTTCCTCGTTCCGCGGAAGATAGGCGCGGCCAGAGCAAACTCCAACGAGCGTCGACGCCCGCTGGAGTAATTGCCTCGCCAAAACAATGGCTAGGGCGGTTTCGTCCGTGTACCGCGTGGGCGAAACCGCCATAGCATCCTGGGAAAGACATGGAGGGGCGGATGAGCTGGCAGCCGGAGCTGGAGGACCTCGCCCGGCGCGAGGCGCTGGCCCATGCGATGGGCGGGCCGGAGAAGGTGGCGCGCCAGCATGCCGGCGGCCGGCTCACGGTGCGAGAGCGGGTGGACCGGATGCTCGACCCAGGCTCCTTCCATGAGGTCGGGACCATTGCGGGCAAGGCGCAGTACGGAGCGGATGGGGAGCTGGCGGCCTTCACGCCCTCCAATTGCGTCATGGGGCGCGGGCGGGTCGAGGGGCGGCCGGTGGTCATCGTGGGCGACGACTTCACCGTCCGCGGCGGTAGCGCGGATGCGACGATCCGCGAGAAGCCGATCATGGCGGAGCGGATGGCCCGCGAGCTGCGGCTGCCCCTCATCCGGATCATCGAGGGCTCGGGCGGCGGCGGGTCGGTCAAGACGATCGAGACCACCGGGCGGGCCAACCTGCCGGGCGGGATCGGCGGGGAGGCGATGTACCACCTGACGGGCGACAACCTCTCGGTGGTGCCGGTGGTGGGGCTGGGGCTCGGCTCGGTGGCGGGGCTCGGCGCGGCGCGCCTCGCTGCGACGCATTTCTCGGTGATGACCAAGGAGGGCTCGGCGATGTTCGTCGCTGGGCCGCCGGTGGTGAATGCGCTCGGGCCGCGCCAGTTCACCAAGCAGGAGCTGGGCGGGTGGGAGACGCAGACCCGGGCGGGCTCGGTCGACCATGCGGTCGACAGCGAGGAGGAGGCCTTCGCGGCGGCGCGGCGCTTCCTCAGCTACCTGCCGAGCTCCGTCCATGAGCTGCCCGCCCGGGCGGCCTGCGGGGATGACCCGGCGCGGGCGGATGAGGACTGGCTCTCGGCCATTCCGCGGGAGATCCGCAAGGCCTACCGGATCAGGCCGCTGATCGAGGGGCTGCTCGATGCGGGCAGCGTCTTCGAGACGGGGCGGTATTTCGGGCGCTCGGTCGTCACTGCGCTGGCAAGGCTGAACGGGCTGCCGGTGGCGGTGATCGCGGGGGACCCGATGTTCTACGCCGGGTCCTGGACGGCGGATGCCTGTGCCAAGATCATCCGCTTCGTCGACCTGGCCGATACCTTCCACCTGCCGGTGGTGCATCTGATGGACTGCCCGGGCTTCATGATCGGCCTCGAGGCGGAGCAGCGGGGGACGATCCGCTGGGGCGTGCGGGCGATGGCGGCGATCAACCAGAGCCGGGTGCCCTGGTGCACGGTGATCCTGCGCAACGCCTTCGGGGTGGCGGGGGCGATCCACCAGCCGGCGGGGCGGTTCTCGCTGCGCTATGCCTGGCCCTCGGCGCGCTGGGGGTCGCTGCCGCTCGAGGGCGGGATCGAGGCGGCCTACCGGGCGGATATCGAGGCGGCGGAGGACCCGAGGGCGAAGCTCGCGGAGATCGAGGCGCGGCTGCAGAAGCTGCGCAGCCCGCTTAGGACGGCGGAGGCCTTCTGGGCGGAGGAGATCATCGACCCGCGGCAGACGCGGCGGTTGCTCTGCGAGTTCGCGGATTACGCCGAGAAGCTGCGGGAGCCGGGGCGGATCGGGCGGGGGGTGCGGCCGTGACCTTCTCGCTCATCGGCCGCTGCCCGAGGACGGGGCAGATCGGCGCGGCGGTGACGACCTCCTCCATCGCGGTCGGCAGCCGGGTACCCTTCTGCGCGGCGGGGGTCGGGGCGGTCCTGACGCAGCATCGGACCGATCCCGGATTGGGGCCAAGGGGGCTCGACCTGCTGCGCTCGGGCTGCGGCGCGGAGGCGGTGGTGGCGGCGCTGGTGGCATCGACGCCGCATCATGCCTGGCGGCAGGTCGCGGTGCTCGATGCCGAAGGGCGGACGGCGCATTTCCATGGAACGAAGGTGAAGCCGGGGCTCGGTGCCGCGCATGGCGAGGGGGTGGTGGCCATCGGCAACATCCTCGCCTCATCCGCGGTGCCGGGCGCGATGGTGGGGGCCTTCGTCGCCGCGCCGGAGCTGCCGCTGGCGGAGCGGCTGATGCGGGGGCTGGAGGCCGGCGAGGCAGCGGGCGGCGAGCATGGGGCGGTGAGCTCCGCGAGCCTCTTGGTCGTCTGGCGGGAGGTCTTTCCCTATGTCGACCTGCGCGTCGACAAGGCGGCGGCGCCGCTGCCCGCGCTCCGCACGCTCTGGGAGGACTATGCGCCGCTGGCCGACGGCTTCCTGCAACGGGCGCTGGAGCCGGAGGGCGCGCCGTTGATCTGAACCCTTCGGATTGAATGGCAGGTTCGGGCGGCCGGAGGCAGAATCGCCCTGCAACAAGGGCGGGAGGAACCCATGGCGCTCGATCCGCAGGCCAAGCTGGCCGCCGACGAGAAGCTCTACACCCATGCTCGCGGCCTCACCTCCTATTCGCGGTCCCTGTTGGAGGAGGCGCGCCGCTTCTTTGTCGGGCATGACCAGGCCGTCGGCGTGCTGTTCGTCGGCGACGCCATGCAACCGCCGATCTTCCTGAAGAGCGGCATCGAGGGCGGACCCTGGGGCGGGACCCAGCGCGGTGGCGTGCCGCGAGGCGAAGGGCGCGGCTTCACCTCCGGCGGACCGAGCCAGGGCAATATCGCGACCCATGTCGAAGGGCATGCCTCAGCCATCTTGTGGCAGCGCAGCGCTCGCCTCGGCCACCTTCTCGTCGACCGAGCCATGTGCGGCGTGTGCCATCGAAGCCTGCATGTGACGCTGCCGCCGGCCGCGCTCCTTTTCGTCTACTCGGAGGAGGAGGGAAAGACCCTTGTACGGGCCAGCCATGGCCCATGAGCGAACCGGAAGGGCCGCGGATCGTTGGGGCTGGGCAATCCCATGGAGTGATCCGCATGAGTCTGTTCGGCCGAATTCTCGACAAGCTGCGGGGGCATGCCCAGGCCGCCCCCGCATCCGACGGGGCCGCGGTGGCGCCGCCGCAATCGCCGGGCCCGGCGGATGACCTGCCTGCGGCGGGGGCGGCGACCGCCTCGGCGCCAATCGACGTGACGGGCATCCTCGACGGGCTGGCCTCGCAGCAGCGGCAGCGACTGGACTGGCGGCACTCCATCGTCGACCTGATGAAGCTGCTCGAGCTCGACAGCAGCCTCGAGAACCGGAAGGAGCTGGCGAAGGAGCTCAACTATTCCGGCGACACCAGTGACTCGGCATCGATGAACATCTGGCTGCACAAGCAGGTCATGCAGAAGCTGGCCGCGAATGGCGGCAAGGTGCCGGCCGAGCTGAAGGACTAAGACGCATTCCGGACCCTTGCCGGGACCGGCGGCGGGGTGCCGCCGGCTTCGGCAGGGGGCCAGTCCATGAGGGACGTGCGGCAGTGACCTAGTCATCCTCGAGGCCGAGGGCGGGCGAGGTGCGCGCCGGCGTCACCGTTTTTCCTTCGAATGCATCGGCAATGCCAAGGTCATGCGCCGAACGCCGGATCGCACGCGTCCCGGCTGGCTCGGGAGCATCATCATCGGCGTCGTCGGCGCGGAGATCAGCACGCGGCGCTCACCCGCACCATGCCGCTCGAGCAGATCAACCATGGCTTCGCGTTGATGGAGCGGGGCAAGAGCATCCGCTTGGTCGTCTGCTGACGCGGCTTCGTCAGATGTGGGTGGAGCAGGCGCGCCTCCCGCCCTATGCTCGCCCGGCAAAACGAAAAAAAGGGGAAACCTGCCGTGGATCGTCGTACCCTTCTGCTCGCCGGCGCAGGGCTTGCCGCGCCGCGCCTCGGCCTTGCGCAGGCGCAGGCGCAGGGCCCCTACCCGTCCCGCCCCGTGCGGCTGGTCGTGCCCTGGCCGCCAGGGCAGGCGACGGACCTGATGGCGCGGGTCGCGGGCCAGCAGGTCTC
The DNA here is from genome assembly GCF_059504005.1 of Belnapia sp. Taxonomy (NCBI): domain Bacteria; kingdom Pseudomonadati; phylum Pseudomonadota; class Alphaproteobacteria; order Acetobacterales; family Roseomonadaceae; genus Belnapia; species Belnapia sp. The sequence continues at coordinate 152,460 of NZ_JCACHU010000166.1, forward strand.
GGCGCAATGGGGGCAGCCGATCGTGCCGGACAACAAGGCGGGCGCGGCCGGGATGATCGGGACGGATGCGGTCGCCAAGGCGGCGCCCGATGGCTACACCATCCTTGCCGCCTCGACCGGGCCGATCACCACGGCGCCGCTGGTGCAGCGGACGCCCTATGATCCCGAGAAGGACCTCGCGCCGGTCGCGATGATCGGCATTTCGCCCTACCTGCTGACGGTGACGAACAACTTCCCCGCCAAGGATACGGCGGAGTTCATCCGCGTCGTGAAGGCCAATCCGGGCAAGTTCACCTACGCCTCCTCGGGCACCGGAGCAGCGGCGCATCTCATCACCCTGATGTTCCTGAGCAAGACGGGGCTGACGGACACCGTGCACGTGCCCTTCCAGGGCAGCGGGCCGGCGCTGACCTCGGTGGTCGCGGGGCAGGTGGATTTCGCCGTCGACACGCTGGCGGCGACGGGGCCGCTGGTGCGGCAGGGGGCGCTACGGGCGCTCGGCATCACCCTCGCGGCAGGGAGCGCGCTGGCGCCGGGGATCGCGCCGCTTGCCAGCGTGCCGGAGGCGGCGGGCTTCGATGTCGGCGCCTTCGGCGGCTACATGATGCCGGCGGGGACGCCGCCCGAGATCGTCGCCAGGCTGGCGGAGGAGACCGGGCAGGCGATGGCGACGGACGAGGTGCGCTCGCGCCTGGCCGCGATCGGCTTCCAGCCGGAGCCGCGGGGGACGGCGGAGTTCACCGCCTTCCTGAAGACGCACCGGAAGCAGTTCCGGCAGGTGATCGAGGCCAACCGGATCCGGGTGGATTGAGGGGGCCCCTCGCAGAATGGCGGGGGCGACCCGATCTCCCGGATGACCGAGATGGGAGGGGTTCACACCGATGCCCGACAGCGCTCCGCACACGACCCACCGGGCCGATTACCGGCCGCCCGCCTTCCTTATCGATACGGTGGAGCTGGAATTCCGCCTCGACCCGGCGGCGACGCTGGTCCGGGCGCGGCTGGCATTCCGGCGCAACGGGCCGGGCGAGTTCCGCCTGGACGGGGATGGGCTGACCCTGCTGGAGGCCAGGCTCGATGGGGCGGCCCTGGCAGAGGGGCGGACGAGGCTCGGCGGGGACGGGTCGCTGACCGTCGCCGATGCGCCGGATGCGGGCGTGCTGGAGACGCTGGTGCGGATCGCGCCGGAGAAGAATACCGAGCTGTCCGGGCTCTATACCTCCGGGGGCAATTTCTTCACGCAGTGCGAGGCGGAGGGGTTCCGCCGCATCACCTTCTTCCCCGACCGGCCGGATGTGATGGCGCGCTACACCGTCACCATCCATGCCGAGCGGGCGCGCTGCCCGGTGCTGCTCTCGAACGGCAATCCGGCGGGGGCGGGGCATGGCGGGGACGGCACGCACTGGGTGCGCTGGGTCGACCCGCATCCGAAGCCGAGCTACCTCTTCGCCCTCGTCGCCGGCGATCTGGTCGACGTGCGTGACAGCTTCGTCACGAAATCCGGGCGGCAGGTGGCGCTCAACATCTGGGTGCGGCGGGGCGACGAGGACCGCTGCGGCCATGCGATGGACAGCCTCATCCGCTCCATGAGATGGGACGAGGAGGTGTTCGGCCTCGAATACGACCTCGACGTGTTCAACATCGCCGCCGTCTCCGACTTCAACATGGGGGCGATGGAGAACAAGGGGCTCAACGTCTTCAACACCAAATACGTGCTCGCCAAGCCGGAGACGGCGACGGATGGCGACTACCAGGGCATCGAGACCGTCATCGCGCATGAGTATTTCCACAACTGGACGGGCAACCGCGTCACCTGCCGGGACTGGTTCCAGCTCTCGTTGAAGGAGGGGCTGACGGTCTTCCGCGACCAGGAATTCTCGGCGGACCAGGGCAGCCGGGCGGTGAAGCGCATCCGCGACGTGCGCGGGCTGCGCGGCGCGCAATTCCCCGAGGATGCAGGGCCGATGGCGCATCCCGTGCGGCCGGACAGCTATATCGAGATCGACAATTTCTACACCCCGACCGTCTACCAGAAGGGCGCGGAGGTGGTGCGGCTGATCCATACGCGGATCGGGGCGGCGGCCTTCCGGCGGGGGATGGATCTCTACATCGCGCGCTGCGACAACCAGGCGGTGACGATCGAGGATTTCGTCGCGGCAATGCAGGAGGCGTCCGGCGTCGACCTCTCCTCCTTCATGGGCTGGTACGACCAGGCGGGCACGCCGGAGCTCACCGCCGAGGATCGCTACGAGCCGGCGGCGCGTCGCTGGGTGCTGACCTTGCGGCAGGCGACGAAGCCGACGCCGGGGCAGGCCGAGAAGCACCCGGTGCCCATCCCCGTCGCCATGGGGCTGCTCGATGCGGGCGGGCGGGAGGTGGCGACGCGGCTCGCCGGGGAGAACGAGGCCAGGCCGGGGACGCGGGTGCTGCTGCTGGAGGGCGGCGAGCAGAGCTTCACCTTCGAGGATGTGGACGGGCCGCCCGTCCCCTCCCTGCTGCGCGGCTTCTCGGCGCCGGTGAAGCTGAAGGGCGTGGCGCGGGAGCGGCTGCGCTTCCTCGCGGTGCACGACACGGACCCCTTCGTCCGCTGGGAGAGCGGGCTGCAATATGCCGCGGCGCTGATGCTGGAGATGGTGGCGGCGCACCAGCGGGGCGAGGCGCTCGGCTTCGATGCGGCGCTGGAGGAGGCGGTGCGCACCACGCTGGGCGGGGCGGAGGCGGACCCGGCCTTCGCCGCGGAGGCGCTGGCCCTGCCGGGCGAGGGTTTCGTCGCCGACCAGATGGAGGTCGCCGAGCCGGCCGCGGTGCATGCGGTGCGGGAGCACCTGCGGCGGGAGATCGGGCGGCGCTGCGGCGATGTGCTGCGCGAAGCCTATGGCGCGCTGTCGGAGGCGGGGGAGTACCGCGTCGACGGGCGCAGCATCGGGCGGCGGGCGCTGCGCAATGCCTGCCTCGCCTATCTCGTGGCGGCCGGCGACACCGGCCTTGCCGAGGCGCAGTATGCGGCGGCGGGGAACATGACCGACCGGCTCGCGGCGCTCTCGCTGCTCGCCGATGCCGAGGGGCCGGCGCGGGAGGGGCCGCTGGCCGACTTCCATGCGCGCTGGCGGGGCGACGACCTGGTGCTCGACAAGTGGTTCTCGATCCAGGCGATGTCATCGCGGGCGGATACGCTGGAGGCGGTCAGGGCGCTCTACGGGCATCCGGACTTCGACCTGCGCAACCCGAACCGCGCCCGCTCCCTGGTCGGGGCCTTTGCGGCGGGGAATCCGCTGCACTTCCACAGGGAGGATGGCGAGGGGTACCGGTTCCTGGCCGATGCGGTGATCGCGCTCGACCCGATCAACGGCTCGATCGCGGCGCGCATGGTCGGGCCGCTCGGGCAGTGGCGCCGGCAGGCGCCGGCGCGGGCGGCGCTGATGCGCCAGGAGCTGCAGCGGGTGCTGGCGGCGCCGAAGCTCAGCAAGGGGACGTTCGAGAAGGCGTCCAAGGGGTTGGCGTAGCGCGCCCCGGCCGAACCATCCCGCCCTCGGGGCAGGTGCCGGTCGGGTCCTCGTCCCTGGCCGGCGTGGCCCGCCATCGCCGGGAAGGCCTTGGGGAGGCTGCCATCCGCCGGCGCGGCCGGCACCCCCTCAGGGCGTGGCGAGGATCGAGCCCGCCATCGCCACCAGGACGGCGGCCGTGGCCAGGCGGATCGGGCGGTGCCAGTCGAGCGCCATGCGCTGGCAGGCCGGATAGGCCAGCAGCGTGGCAAGGACGAGGGAGACCGCGAGCGCCGTCGCCGTCACCGCCAGGGGCAGCATCGGCAGGAGGCCCTCGGACAAGGCGAGCGGCCCCAGAATTTGGGCCGCGAAGAAGGCGGCCGTCATCGGGTTGGTGAGGGCGGTGCAGAAGCCGGCGCCGAACTCGGCGCCCTGGGCCCGGCGCGGGGCGCGGCCGGCGTCCGGCCGGCGGCTGCGCGCAACCGCGAGGGCGACCAGGAGAAGCAGCGCCGCCGCTGCGACGCGGCCGGCCTTGGCCCAGCCGGCGGCGGCCGGGGCGTTGCCGAGGACCGCCGCGAGCGCCGCGCTCAGCGTGCCGGCGCCGAGCGCGATGCCGAGGCAGATCGGCAGCGCGCCGCGCAGCCCGCGCAAGGCGGCGAAGCCGGCGATCACCAGGAGATTCGGGCCAGGCGTGACCAGGAGCGCCAGATAGGCCAGCAGGAAGTCACGCATGGATCTTGCGTCACCCGCCGCTGGTGCAGACCATGCCGATGAGGAGCAGGCCCTCGGTCCTCCGCTCCGCATCGGCGCGGGCGGGGCCCAAGGTCACGGCGACCGGGGCATAGACCGGGCGGCACTGGACCGAGGGCGGGTGGGGCAGGCCGACATCCGGCCCGGCCTCGGCCGCGACCGGCAGGGCCGGCTGCGCGGCGGCTGTCAGGCTCGCGGCAACGACGAGCGGCATCGTGGCCAGGGAAAGGCCAAGTATCGCATATCGCATGGCTTGCACGCCTTGTATGGGAACGAGGCGTATTATGATCGAAGCCATTGTGAGTCAGAGGGAATAATGAGGCTTTGCCTCGGATGTGAGTATTCTTTCAGCACGAGTATTTGCGAGGGCTCGCCGAATGTGGTGCCGTCTCATTTCCGCGCGGAGACCGGCGCCGGGTCCATCCCATGGGATGGCGCTCGGAGGGTGAGGTTGGCTGCGGCAACCGGCGCTTTTCATGTGACCGGCGGCCCCATCGGCGCGATGCTGCCGGGGAGGCGGCGAAGGGGAGGACATCATGGCCATCCAGGCGCTCGGCTATGTCGGCATCGAGGCCAGCCGGCTGGAGGACTGGGCGGCTTTTGGCACCGGCCTGCTCGGCCTGCAGCTCGCCGAACGGAGCGGGGCGCAGCTCACTTTCCGCATGGATGACCGGAAGCAGCGGCTGCTGGTGGTGCCGGGCGCCGGCGACGGGGCGCGGTTCTTCGGCTGGGAGGTGGCGGATGGGGCGGCGCTCGACGCGGTCGCCGCGCGGCTGGAGGGCCTGGGCGTGCCGGTTGCGCAGGGCGATGCGGGGCTGGCGGCGCAGCGCCGGGTCGCCGGGCTGGTCGTCAGCGAGGATCCGGTCGGCAACCGGCTCGAGATCGTCCACGGGGCGGAGGTGACGGCGGAGCCCTTCCGGCCGGGGCGCTGCATCAGCGGCTTCCGCACCGGGCCGCTCGGCATGGGGCATGCGGTGCTGACGGTGCCGCGGATGGAGGCGGTGCTGCCCTTCTACCGGGATGTGCTGGGCTTCGGGGTCTCGGACTTCGTCACCCACCCGTTCAGGGCGACCTTTCTCCACGTCAATCCCCGGCATCATTCGCTGGCGCTGATCGAGACCGGCCAGGCCGGGCTGCACCACCTGATGCTGGAGCTGTTCAGCCTCGACGATGTCGGCCAGGGCTATGACCTGGCGATGCTGGACGAGGGCCGGATTGGGGTCAGCCTCGGGCGGCACACCAACGACTTCATGACCAGCTTCTATGCCCGGACGCCGGGGGGCTTCATGGTGGAGTATGGCTGGGGCGGGCGGGTGATCGACCCGGGCTCCTGGAAGCCGGTGGAGATGACCTCGGGGCCGAGCCTCTGGGGGCATGAGCGGAGCTGGGGCCCACCGGAGATGCGGGCCGAGGCGCGGCGGATGCGGCTGATGGCGGCGGCCGAGGGGGAGCGGGCGCCGGTGCAGGTGCTGCCGGGGAACCACGTCCTCATGCCGGGGGAATGCGCCTGGTGGGACGGGCTGCGGGCGGCCGAGTGATGCGGCCGGAGCGTCGCCTCCCCTCCCCGCGCGCCATGGTGGTCGCGCCGCAGCCGGAGGCGGTGGAGGCGGGGGCCGCGATGCTCGCCGCGGGCGGCAATGCGCTGGATGCGGCGCTGGCCTGCGCGCTGGCGCAGGGGGTCGTCGACCCGATGATGTGCGGGATCGGCGGGATCGCCACCTTGCAGGTCTTCGATCCCGCGAGCGGGACGCATGCGGTGCTCAACGGGCTCGGCACCTGCCCAGGCGCGGTGCGGGAGGACATGTGGGCCGCGGATTTCCTCGGCGAGTGCCCGGACGGCTTCGGCTATCGCGTCCGCGGTCACGAGAACGAGTGCGGGGCGAAGGCAGTCACCGTGCCGGGAGCCTTGCGGGTCTTCGCGGATGCGCATGCGAGGCTCGGGCGGAAGCCCTGGGCCAGCCTCTTCGAGGCGGCGATCGGCTTCGCCGAGGAGGGCTGGATCATCCGCCCGCATGTGCAGGCGATGTTCACCCTCGACGAGCGGCCCTATGGCCGGATGAGCTACCCGGAGAAGCTCGGCTTCACCGAGGAGGGCCGGCTGCTCTACCTGCGGGAGGACGGGACGCCGAAGCGGCTCGGCGAGGCGGTGCGCAACCCGGGGCTGGCGGCGACGCTCAGGGTCCTTGCCGAGGGCGGCGCGGAGGAGTTCTACCGCGGGCGCATCGCGCGGGCGATCGTGGCGGCGATGGAGGAGCGGGGCGGGCTGATCGCCGCCGGCGATCTCGAGGGGTTCCGGGTGGCGGAGGCGCCGCCCTTGCGGATGCCCTATCGCGGGTATGAGCTGGCCTTGCCGGAGCCGCCGGCGGGGGGCATCGTCGTCGGCGAGATGCTGCGGATCCTGGAGCGCTTCGACCTCACCGCGCTCGGGCACAACACGCCGGACTACATCGCCGTCGTCGCGGAGGCGATGAAGATCGCCGGCATCGACAAGGAGGCGCATGTCGGCGATCCGGCCTTCCAGCCGGTGCCGGTGGAGCGGCTGCTGTCGGAGGCATATGCGGAGGAGTGCGCGGCACGCATCCGGCGGGGGGAGCGGGCCTCGCTGACCCGGGCGAGGAGCGATGCGCCGAACACCACGCATGTCTCCTGCGTCGATGCGGATGGCATGATGGTTTCGATGACGCATACCCTTGCCGTGCCCTCCGGCCTGATCGTGCCGGGGATGGGGTTCATGCTGAACGGGGCGATGAACTGGATGGACCCGCGGCCCGGGCGGGCCGGGTCGATCGCGCCGGGGAAGCGGCGCTACTCCTCGATGACGCCCACCATCGTGCTGCGGGAGGGCAAGCCCGTGGTGACGCTCGGGGCGCCGGGTGGAGCATGGATCACCGTCGCGGTCGCGCAGGTGCTGCTCAACTTGCTTGACTGGGGGATGGGGATGCAGGAGGCGGTGATGGCGCCGCGCTTCTCGGCGACGGGCGAGACCATCGACCTGTCCAACCGCATCCCGCGCGCGACGGAGCGGGCGTTGCAGGCGATGGGCTATCCGACGAAGCGGAGCTACCAGAGCTACGCCTTTGCCGGCGTGCATGGCATCGCCGTCTGGGACGGCACCGCCGAGGGCGGCGCCGATCCGCAGCGGGACGGGTATGCGGCCGGGGTCTAGCGGTAGCCAGGGTCGCTGAGGTTGGTCAGCGGGAAGGCGCTGTGGACGTGGGGCTGCACCACGGGTGCGACGGGGTGGAGGTAGCTTCCGTCGAGTTGGCCGAAGCTCGTCACGCCGAGCAGGCCGAGGACTTCGTGGACCTCCTCCTGCAGGAGCTGGAACATGCGGGCGACGCCGGCCTCGCCGGCGGCGGCCAGGGCGTAGCAGTACATCCGGCCCATGCCGGCTAGCTCGGCGCCGAGGATGACGGCCTTGACGATGTCGCTCCCCCGCACGAAGCCGCCATCGACCCAGACCTTCGCCTTGCCCTCCACCGCCTTCACCACCTCCGGCAGCACGGCGATGGAGCCGCGGCCGTGGTCGAGCTGGCGGCCGCCATGGTTCGAGACATAGACCACCTCGACGCCATGCTCGACGGCGAGGACCGCATCCTCCGCCGTGGCGATGCCCTTGAGGGCGAGCGGCATGCGGGGGAAGCGGTCCTTCCAGCGCTTCACGTCGTCCCAGCTGAGCGCCGCCTGGAAGTGCTGGCCGGTGGCGCGCTGGCGCCAAGGCTTGACGAAGCGCTTGGCGATGTCGCGCTCGCGGCGGCTGTAGATTGCGGTGTCCACCGTCAGGCAGAAGGCATCGTAGCCCGCATCGATGGCACGCTGGGTGATCTCCTCGATCCAGGCGAAGTCGCCGCGGACATAGAGCTGGAAGACCTTGGGCCCCTGCCCCGCCTTAGCCATCGGCTCAAGACCGGGCATGGAGACGGAGGAGACCATGATGGGCACGCCGAACTCGGCCGCGGCGCGGGCGGCGGGGGCGCCGCCCTGCGGGTCGAAATTTTCGAGGCCACCGACGGGCGCCAGCATCACCGGCAGGGTGACGGGCTTGCCGAGAAAGCGGCCGGTGAGGTCGATGTTGGAGACATCGCGGAGGACGCGGGGGCGGAAGGCGAGGCCGTCGATGTCGGCGCGGTTGCGCATCATCGTCGTCTCGGTCTCGGTGGCGCCGACCAGGTAGTCCCAGTTGCCGGGGCTGAGGCGGCCCTTCGCCTCCTTGACGAATTCATGGAGGGTCTGGAAGGGGCTTTCCGCCGTGTTCGACATGTCTAGTTCCCTCCGAGGAATTCTTTTGTCCAACGCTTGTAGTCGGCGTCGCGGGTGATGCGGGGCATCAGGCCGGGCTCCGGCAGGCCGGGGAGATCGGCCGGCTGCACGCCCTCGCGGAGCGCCTTCAGCGTGGCGTAGACGGCCTGCTGGGCGGCCATGATGGGCTGGTGGCCCTGGAGGGCGATGCGGACGCCGCGGGCGGCAAGGTAGTCGCGGTCCTTCAGCTCCGTGCCCTCGATGCCTCCGAGGATGATGGGGCGGGTGGCCACCGCGGCGACGGCCTCGAGCTCGGCGCGGGTCTTGATGCCGGTGTAGAAGAGGGCGTCCGCGCCGCTCGCGGTATAGGCCTTGGTACGGGCGACGGCATCCTCCACGCCGTTGACGGAGACGACGCCACTGCGGGCGACGATAACGAAGGAGGGGTCGTCGCGGGCGGCGAGCGCGGCGCGAACCTTGCCGAGGCCCTCCTCCAGCGAGATCAGCGTCACACGGCCATCGCCATGCGGGCGCGGGAGGACGGTGTCCTCGAGCGTCATGGCGGCGACGCCGGCATTTTCCAGCTCCTCCACCGTGCGGATGGCGTTGAGAGCATTGCCGTAGCCATGGTCGGCATCGACCAACAGCGGCAGGGTGCGGACGGCGCGGCAGATCCGGCGGGCCTGCTCGGCGAACTCGCTGAGGGTGAGCACGATGAGATCGGGCGCGCCGAGCACGGTGAGCGAGGCGGTGGAGCCGGCATACATGCCGACCTCGAAGCCGAGATCCTCGGCGATGCGGGCGGACATCGGGTCGAAGACCGAGCCGGGATGCACGCAGGCCGGCCCGGCGAGGACGTTCCGGAAGCGGAGGCGGCGGTCGGTGACGCTGGTCATGGGGTCACTCCGGGCGATGCAGCGTGACGGGCTGGCGCGTGACGCTGCGGCGGCCGCGCTTGAAGGCCGCGAGGACGGGCGCGACCTCGCGGATGGCCGCGACCGGATCCGGCGCGTCGATCAGGGCGAGGTCGGCGGGGTTGCCGACCGCGATGCCGTAATCCTGGCGGCGCATCAGCCTGGCCGACTCCGTGGTGAACATGGCCCAGGTCTCGCGCAGGTCGTCCGGCATCGCGTGCTGGGTGACGTTGGCGTAGAGATTCGCCATGCGGATGAGCTGGCCGTCGCCCATGGGCGTAAAGGCGTTCAGGATGTTGTTGGAGGAGAGTGAGCAGGTGACGCCGAGCCGGTGCAGGCGGTTGGCGTCCGCCACGCTGCGCTCGATGCGGTGGTCCCGGTCGCGGGCGCCGAGATAGAGGTCGGTCGCCGGTAGGACGGTCAACGCCACGCCGGTGCCGGCCATGCGCTTCGCCATCTCGTCGAGCTCCGGCAGCGGCATGACGGAGAGCTTCGTCAGGTGCCCGCAGGCGACACGGCCGCCCCAGCCATACCGCTCGGTCAGGTCGCAGACCAAGCGCGTGTCGAGATGGGCGGCGGAGGAGCCGCTGTCGACATGCATGTCGATATCGGCGTCGAACTCGCGGGCGAGCTCGAAGACGCGGCGGATCTGGCCGGCCGGGTCGGTATCGTAGGAGGGGGCGGCGCCGACGACGCGGGCCCCGCTGCGCAGCGCCGCGACCATCAGCTCGTCGGTGCCGGGGTTGTTGAGCAGCCCCTCCTGCGGCATCACGCAGATCTCGATGTCGATGGCCCATTTGTACTCATCGACCAGGGCCTTCACGCCCTCGAAGCCGCGCAGGCCGACCTTCGGGTCCACCTCGGCATGAGTGCGAATCAGGGTGGTGCCGTGGCCGATGCATTTCTCGAGGGTGCGGCGGGCGCGGTCGGTGACATCCTCGACGGTGAATGTGTGCTTGATGGCGCTGGTGCGCTCCATCGCCCCGTGCGGGAAGCGGGCGGTCTCGCAGGCGCAGCGGTCGATGGTGCAGGTCTTGTCGAGGTGGATATGCGTCTCGACGAGGCCGGGGGAGACGAGGCGGCCGGCGCAGTCCACCACCTCCGCCGCATCGGCCCCGAGGCTAGGCGAGAGGGCGGCGATCAGCCCGTCCTTCACGCCGATATCGGTCGCGGTGCCGTCGGCCAGGCGGGCGTGGCGGAGCAGGAGGTCGAGGGCCATCAGCGCTTCTCCGCCGCGGTCGCATAGGGGATGTTGCGGCCGCCGTAGCGGCGCACGCGGATATTGGCCTGCTCGGCATGGCCGGCGAAGCCTTCCAGCATGCAGAGGCGGGAGCAGGCCTCCCCGATCATGGCGCTGGCCTCGTCCGTCAGCACGCGCTGGTAGGTGACGGTCTTCAGGAACTTGCCCACCCAGAGGCCGCCGGTGTAGCGCGCCGCCCGCTGCGTCGGCAGCGTGTGGTTGGTGCCAATGACCTTGTCGCCATAGGAGACATTGGTGCGGGGGCCGAGGAAGAGGGCGCCGTAATTGGTCATGTGGCGCAGGAAGTGGTCGTCGTCGCGGGTCATCACCTGGACATGCTCGGAGGCGATGCGGTCGGCCTCCCGCACCATCTCATCGAGGCTGTCGCAGAGGATGACCTCGCCATAGTCCTGCCAGGCCTTGCGGGCAATCTCGGCCGTCGGGAGGATGGTCAGCAGGCGCTCGACCTCGGCCATGGTCTCGTGGGCGAGCTTCTCGGAGTCGGTCAGCAGGATGGCGGGGCTGGTGGGGCCGTGCTCAGCCTGGCCGAGCAGGTCGGTGGCGCAGAGCTCGGCATCGACCGTCTCGTCGGCGATGACGAGGGTCTCGGTCGGGCCGGCGAAGAGGTCGATGCCCACGCGGCCGAAGAGCTGGCGCTTGGCCTCGGCGACGAAGGCGTTGCCGGGGCCGACCAGCATGTCGACGGCGGCGATGCTTCCCGTGCCCAGCGCCATGGCGCCGACGGCCTGCACGCCGCCGAGGCAGTAGATGACATCGGCGCCTGCCAGGTGCTGGGCGGCGACGATGGCGGGTGCGGGCTTTCCTTTGTAGGGTGGGGCGCAGGTGACGATGCGCGGGACGCCGGCGACCTTCGCCGTCACCACCGACATGTGGGCGGAGGCGAGCAGCGGGTACTTCCCGCTGGGGACGTAGCAGCCGACCGAGTTCACCGGGATGTTCTTGTGGCCGAGGACGATGCCGGGCAGCGTCTCGACCTCGATGTCGCGGAGGGCGGCCTTCTGGTGCTCGGCGAAATTGCGGACCTGGGCCTGGGCGAAGCGGATGTCCTCGAGGTCCTGGCCGGTGAGCTGGTCCAGGCATTCGCGGATCTCGGCATCGGTCAGGCGGTAGTCGGCACGGTCCCAGCCGTCGAACTTCACCGAGTATTCGCGGACGGCGGCGTCGCCGCGGGCGGCGATGTCGGCGAGCAGGCCCTCGACGATGCCGCGGACCTTGGTGTCCGCATCGGCCTTGTCGGAGGCGGAGATGCTTTGCTTGAGCCAGTGGGCCATGGTCGGAGGTTTCCCTTATTCGGCGGTCCAGCCGCCATCGATGAGCATCGCAGAGCCGGTCATGAGCGCGGAGGCGTCGGAGGCGAGGAAGACGACCGGGCCCATCAGGTCCTGCACCTGGCCGAGGCGGCCGAGCTTGATTCTGGAGAGGACCCATTCGGCGAATTCGGGGCGCTCGAAGAAGGGCCGGGTCATCGGCGTCTCGATGAAGGTGGGGCCGATGGTGTTGGCGCGGATCCCGAGGGGGCCGAGCTCGATCGCCATCGCCTTGGTCCAGCCCTCCATCGCCCATTTGCTGGCGCAGTAGACGCTGCGGTTCGGGCCGCCAACATGGCCCATCTGCGACGAGATGTTGATGATGGAGCCGGCCACGCCCTCCTCCACCATGCGGCGCGCCACGGCCTGGGCGGCGAAGAAGCAGCCGCGGAGATTGAGGGCCAGCACCGCGTCGAAGTCCGCCTCCGTCACATCGAGGAAGCGGGCATGGCGCGAGGTGCCGGCGTTGTTGACGAAGGCGTGGAAGGCGGGGAGGCCGGCGATGGCGGCGGCAGTCGCCGCCGTATCGGCGATGTCGAGGCGGAGCGCCTCGGCCTGGCCGCCCCGGGCGCGGATGGCGGCGGCGGCGGCCTCGACCTCCTCGCCCGTGCGGGCGGCGAGCGTGACCGAGGCCCCTGCCCCGGCCAGCGCGGCGGCGGCGGCAAGGCCGATGCCGCGGCCGGCACCGGTGACGAGGGCGCGGCGGCCGTCAAGGCGGAGGCTCGGGGTCTCGGGCAGGGCGATCATGCCGGCAGGCTACACCGAGCGGCGGCGTGGTCCAGGCCCCTCCCCCGGCGCGGCAGCCCGCCGCCGCTCCCTCCTCAGGCGCCATGCGGGGCTGCATAGTGCGGCGCGGCACGGGCGGAGGACGGGGCGATGGTGGCCTTGGTGACGGGGGCGCAGCAGGGGATCGGGCGGGCCTGCGCGCTGGCGCTGGCGGCGGCGGGGCATGACGTCGCCATCAACTGGCTGGATGACCGGGCGGCGGCGGAGGCGGTCGCTGAGGGCGTTCGCGCCGCCGGGCGGAAGGCCGCGCTGGTGCAGGGCGATGTCGGCGCCGGGGCCGCTGCCTGCGCAGCGCTGGTCGGGGCGGCCGCGGCGGCGCTCGGGACGGTCGAGGTGCTGGTCAACAATGCGGGGATCTTCCCCCGGGTCGACTTCCTCGAGATGGAGGAGGCGCAGTGGGACCAGGTCTTTGCCGTAAACCTGAAGGGCAGCGTGTTCTGCGCCCAGGCAGCGGCCCGGGCCATGGTGGCGGAGGGGGTGAAGGGCTGCATCGTCAACCTCGCCTCATCCGCGGTGCGGGGGACGCCGGTCGGGGTGCATTACAGCGCGACGAAGAACGGCGTGGTCGGCATCACCCGCTCCATGGCGCTGGCGCTGGCGCCGCATGGCATCCGGGTGAATGCGATCGCGCCGGGCCTCACCGATACGGCGCAGCCGCGCCACGGCAACAGCAACGAGGAGGTGCGGGCGATGGGGGCGGCGCTGCCGCTCGGGCGGCTCGGGCGGCCGGAGGATATCGCCGACATGGCGGTGTTCCTGGCCTCGTCAGGGGCGGCCTGGATCACCGGGCAGGTCTATCACGTGAACGGGGGCGGCTACCTCGCCTGATCATTCCAGCAGCAGGTCGCGCAGGCGGGCGAGGCGCGGAGCGGTGAGGCCGAGGCCGCGCTCGAGCAGCAGGGGCATGGCACCGCCATGCGCCTCGACGGCGGCATCGAGGGCGGCTTCCAGCAGCTCGGGATGGGTGGCGAAGAGGGCGTCGGCCAGGGGCTGCGGGGTGCCCGCGGGCAAGGCCAGGTCGTGGCGCCAGAGGCGGTCGGTGGCGCAGTAATCCTCCAGCACGGTCTCCCGGGTGGCTCCGAGAGCGGTGAGGATCAGCGCCGCGGCAAGGCCGGTGCGGTCCTTGCCGGCGGAGCAGTGGAAGAGCAGCGCGTGGCGCTCCGGCTCCAGCAGCAGGTCGAAGAGAGTGCGGTAGGCGCCGATGAAGCGGGTGCCGTAATCGAGATAGGCGCGGCGAAGGAGGTCGACCACGTCCTCGCCGGTCGCCAGCTCGCGCTGCATGAGGTCGGCGAGCGAGGTGCCGACGGTCGGCTCGATGGGGAGGTGGACGCGCTCGGCGCCCTCGGGCAGGCGGGAGGGGCGGTGGGCGGCCTCCTCCACGCCGCGGAGGTCGCAGACGGTCCTGAGGCCGAGGTCGGCGATGGTCGCCATGTCGCGCTCGGTGAGATGGGCCAGGGTCGCCGAGCGGTAGAGACGGCCGCGCCGGAGGCGGCGGCCATCGGCCATCACCCAGCCGCCGAGGTCGCGCAGGTTGGACGCGCCGTCGAGGGAGATGGCGATGGGCAGGGTCTCGGTCATCTGTCGGCTCCTCGGCGGCAGTGGGGGAAGGTTGTAGCAGGTTGACGCGGGGCGGAAGCGGCGGGGAGACTTCCCTCAACAACCAAGGAGGAATGCCCCGATGCCCTCATCTTCGCTCTTCGACCTCAGCGGCAAGGTCGCCGTCGTCACCGGCGGGTCGCGCGGCATCGGCCGGGCCATCGCCGAGCGGATGGCGGAGCATGGGGCGAAGGTGGTCGTCTCCTCCCGCAAGCTCGATGCGTGTCAGGTCGTGGTCGACGGCATCACGGCCAAGGGGGGCGAGGCGGTGGCCATGGCCTGCAACATCGGGCGGAAGCCGGAGCTGCAGGCGCTGGCGGACGAGACCATCGCGCGCTGGGGCGGGGTCGACATCCTGGTCTGCAATGCGGCGATCAACCCGCATTTCGGCCCGGCCATGGGCATCCCCGACGAGGTCTTCGACAAGATGATGGCGACCAACATCAAGTCGAACATGTGGCTGTCGCATATGTGCATCCCGAGCATGGAGGCGCGCGGGGGCGGGGCGATCGTCATCATCTCCTCGATCGGGGGGTATCGGGGCTCGGTCAATCTCGGCGCCTATGCGATCACCAAGGCGGCGGACCTGCAGCTGGCGCGGAACCTCGCCTGCGAATGGGGGCCGAAGAACATCCGGGTCAACTGCATCGCCCCGGGCCTGGTCAGGACCGACTTCGCCCGGGCGCTGTGGGAGGACCCGGCGAACTACAGGAAGCGGACGCGGGACACGCCGCTCAAGCGGATCGGGGAGCCGGACGAGATCGCGGGGGCGGCGGTCTTCCTCGCCTCGCCGGCGGGGAGCTTCATGACCGGGCAGAGCATCGTGATCGATGGCGGGGTGACCTGCGGGTCGCCGGCCAATGCGGACGAATAGCAGGTGGCGCAGGGATTGCTAAATGGTTCCCGCTGCATCCGCCGATGCAATGGGTCCGTGCTGCGGCGGATTTACTGCCGTTGTGCACCTCGGTATCGAAATGTGACTGACAGTCGGCAAAGACTGTTGAATCGTCACTTCATGCCAGGAGCGCCTATCATGAAGTGTCACAGACGCCATGCCCCGCGACGATTTGACGCAGCAGCGATGAGCGCCGGCTTTGACTTGGCACGGCTGGCCGACAGGAGGTTCGGCAGCGTCGGTACCCCTGCCCTCCCCTTCCCGTGATTTGCAGTCTACAGGAGCGCAGTGCGCCGCAGCAATAAAAGTTTACCGCACTCGGCCGGGCCATTCCGCACACTGTCTGCGTTGCCATCTAACTGGCAGCGCTTGCAGGGGCGGCCGATGAACAGCATGCAGGACATCTTCGCCGATTATGCCCGGGCCTATGAATCCCGGCGCGAAACAGACATGTCCATCTCGGAATATCTGGAAGGCTGCCGGAAGGATCCGGGCTTCTATGCCAGTGCACCCGAGCGCATCCTCAAGGCGATCGGCGAGCCGACCGTCGTGGATACCGCGAAGGACGCGCGGCTGGGGCGGATCTTCCTGAACCGGACCATCCGCGTCTATCCGGCCTTCTCCGAATTCTACGGGATGGAGGAGACGATCGAGCGGATCGTAGGCTTCTTCCGTCATGCCGCCCAGGGGTTGGAGGAGCGGAAGCAGATCCTCTACCTTCTGGGACCCGTGGGCGGCGGCAAGTCTTCGCTGGCCGAGCGCCTCAAGGCGCTGATGGAGGCGGAGCCGATCTACGTCCTGAAGGCGGGCGACGAGATGAGCCCGGTCTTCGAGGGCCCGCTCGGCCTTTTCGACCCGGAGCGGATGGGGCCGATGCTGGAGGAGCGCTACGGCATCCCCCGCCGGCGCCTCACCGGGCTGATGAGCCCCTGGGCACTGAAGCGGCTGGATGCCTTCGGCGGCGACATCTCGCAGTTCCGTGTGGTGAAGGTGCGGCCCTCGCGCCTGCGCCAGATCGCCATCGCCAAGACCGAGCCCGGCGACGAGAACAATCAGGACATCTCCTCGCTCGTCGGCAAGGTCGATATCCGGAAGCTCGAGATGTTCGGACAGAACGATCCGGATGCCTATAGCTTCTCGGGCGGACTGAACCGGGCGAACCAGGGCGTCCTGGAATTCGTCGAGATGTTCAAGGCGCCGATCAAGATGCTCCATCCGCTGCTGACGGCGACGCAGGAGGGCAACTATATCGGGACCGAGAATATCGGCGCCCTGCCCTTCCAAGGCATCATCCTGGCCCATAGCAACGAGTCGGAGTGGCAGAGCTTCAAGAACAACAAGAACAACGAAGCCTTCATAGACCGCATCTACGTCATCAAGGTGCCCTACTGCCTCCGGGTCACCGAGGAGCAGAAGATCTACGACAAGCTGGTCTCCTCCTCGGAGCTCTCGGCCTCGCCCTGCGCGCCTGCCACGCTCGAGATGCTGGCGCGGTTCACGGTGCTGTCGCGGCTGAAGAAGCACGAGAACTCCAACATCTACGCCAAGATGCGGGTCTATGACGGCGAGTCGCTGAAGGAAACCGATCCGCGGGCGAAAAACCTGCAGGAGTACCGGGATGCGGCCGGGCCGGACGAGGGGATGGAGGGGGCCTCGACCCGCTTCGCCTTCAAGGTGCTGGCGGCGGCCTTCAACTACGACACGACCGAGATCGCGGCCGACCCCGTCCACCTGATGTACGTGCTCGAGCAGACGATCCGGCGCGAGCAGCTGCCGGACGACACCGAGAAGCGCTACCTCGAGTTCATCAAGGGCGAGCTGGCGCCACGCTATGCCGAGTTCATCGGCAACGAGATCCAGAAGGCCTATCTCGAGTCGTACAACGACTACGGCCAGAACCTCTTCGACCGTTACGTCGCCTATGCCGATGCCTGGGTCGAGGACATGGACTTCAAGGACCCGGATACCGGCCAGATGATGAACCGGGAGCTGCTGAACCAGGAGCTCACCAAGATCGAGAAGCCGGCCGGCATCGCCAACCCCAAGGACTTCCGCAACGAGGTGGTGAAATTCGCCCTCCGCGCACGAGCCAACCGGGGCGGGCGGAACCCCTCCTGGACCTCCTACGAGAAAATCCGCGAGGTGATCGAGCGGCGCATGTTCAGCCAGGTGGAGGACCTGCTGCCGGTGATCTCCTTCGGCTCGAAGAAGGACGGGGAGACCGAGAAGAAGCACGGGGAGTTCGTGCAACGCATGGTCTCCAGGGGCTATACCGAGAGACAGGTCCGCCGGCTTGTCGAGTGGTACATGCGCGTGAAGCAGGCCGGCTGACCCAGAACTGGACCGCGAGGCGCCTGCTCGATGCAGATCCTGGACCGCCGGCTGAACCCAAGCGGCCGTAGCCTGCCCAACCGCCAGCGTTTCCTGCGCCGGGCGAAAGCCCTGGTGCAGGAGGCGGTGCGGGACGCCTCCGCCAAACGGGACATCCGCAGCGCCGACGAGGGGGGCGAGGTCTCGATCCCCCTGCACGGCATCCGCGAGCCGAGCTTCCACCACGGCGGGGGCGGCACCCGCGACCATGTGCTGCCGGGCAACAAGGAGTACCGCGAGGGGGACGAGATCCAGCGCCCGCCGAGTGGGGGCGGCGGGGGCGGCTCCGAAGGCTCGCCCGATGGCGGAGGGGAGGATGCCTTCCGCTTCGTCCTGACGCGGGAGGAGTTCCTCTCGCTCTTCCTCGACGACCTGGAACTGCCGGACCTGGCCAAGCGGCGCCTGGTGGAGGGGTCCGACCCGGCCTGGCACCGAGCGGGCTATTCGGTGGCGGGGACGCCTTCGAACCTCTCGCTGTCGCGCACCATGCGCAACAGCCTGTCGCGGCGGATCGCGCTGAAGCGGCCGAAGCCGGAGGCGGTGGCGGCGCTGGAGGCGGAGATCGCCGAGCTGGAAGGTCAGCCCGGCAGCGAGGAGCGCATCGCCAAGCTGAAGGCGGAGCTGGCGGTCCAGCTCAAGCGCAGCCAGAGCATCCCCTGGATCGACCCGATCGACGTGCGCTACCGGCGCTTCGAGCCGGTCCCCCGCCCGGTCGCGCGGGCCGTCATGTTCTGCCTCATGGACGTCTCGGGCAGCATGACGGAGGATATGAAGGACCTCGCCAAGCGCTTCTACACCCTGCTCTATATCTTCCTGCAGCGGCGCTACAAGCAGGTGGAGATCGTCTTCATCCGCCATACCCATGAGGCGGCGGAGGTCGACGAGGAGACCTTCTTCCACAGCCGGGAGACGGGCGGGACGCTGGTCTCCACCGCCCTCGAGGAGATGCGGAAGGTGGTCGCCGACCGCTACCCGCCGAGCGACTGGAACATCTATGCGGCCCAGGCTTCGGATGGCGACAATGCCGCGGGCGACAGCCAGCGCACCGCGCGCCTGCTGATCGACGAGGTCCTGCCGGCCTGCCAGTACTACGCCTATATCGAGGTCGGGCGGGATGGCGAGCACGGCATGCCCGGCTTCCCGCGGGGCCCCACCGATCTGTGGCGGACCTATGAGCAGCTGGTCAGCGCCGGCGCCCCGATGGCGATGAAGAAGGTGCGCAACCGGCGGGACATCTTCCCCGTCTTCCGTGAGCTCTTCGCCAAGCGCGGATTGCTGGAGGAGGCCAAGGCATGAATGCGCCCGTATCCACGAGCGGCCTGCTCTACGAGGGGGCCGACTGGGACTTCTCCACCCTCATGCGCATCCACGATGCCTGCGAGGAGGTGGCAGTCCGCGACCTGGGGCTCGACGTCTACCCGAACCGGATCGAGATCATCAGCGCCGAGCAGATGCTGGACGCCTATGCCAGCACCGGCCTGCCGCTCTTCTACCGGCATTGGTCCTTCGGCAAGCAGTTCGCCCAGCACGAGGCGCTGTACCGCAAGGGGCTGCGCGGGCTGGCCTATGAGATCGTCATCAACTCCGACCCCTGCCTCTCCTACGTGATGGAGGAGAACACCGCGACCCTGCAGGCGCTGGTGATCGCGCATGCGGCCTTCGGCCACAACCACTTCTTCAAGAACAACCGCATCTTCCGCGAGTGGACGGATGCCAAGGGCATCCTGGACTACCTCGAATTCGCCAAGGGATACATCGCGGATTGCGAGGACAAGTACGGCGAGATCGCGGTCGAGCGGGTGCTCGACTCGGCCCATGCGCTGATGAATTATGGCGTGCACCGGCACCACCGGCGGACCATCGACCTGCGCTCCGAGGAACAGCGCGTGCGCGAGCGCCGGGCGCATGACGAGCAGATGTACAACGTGCTCTGGAGCACGCTGCCGGAGCGCGCCAGCCAGGCCATCGGCGCCGACGAGGTCGAGAAGCGGCGGGCGATGCTGCAGCTGCCGCAGGAGAACGTCCTCTACTTCCTCGAGAAGTCGGCCCCGCGCCTGGCGCCCTGGCAGCGCGAGGTGATCCGCATCGTCCGCAACGTCGCGCAGTATTTCCATCCGCAGCGGCAGACCAAGATGATGAACGAGGGGTGCGCCACCTATGTGCACCACCGCATCCTCAACACGCTGCATGCCGAGGGCCGGCTGAGCGACGGGGCGCTGCTGGAGGCGCTGCATTCGCATACCAGCGTCATCATGCAGCCGGATTTCGACGACCCGCGCTATTCGGGCATCAACCCCTATGCGCTCGGCTTTGCCATGATGGAGGATATCGAGCGCATCTGCCGCGAGCCGACGGAGGAGGACCGGGAGTGGTTCCCCGACTTCGCCGGCAGCGGGGACCCGATGCCGACGCTGCGCTATGGCTGGTCGGAATTCCGCGACGAGAGCTTCATCCTGCAATTCCTCAGCCCGCATCTGATGCGGAAGATGAAGTTCTTCCACCTGAAGGACGATGCGGCGCAGCCGGTGCTGCGGGTGGATGCCATGCATGACGAGCGCGGCTACCGCCGGCTGCGGCGGGCGCTCGCCAAGCAGTACGACCCGGCCTGGATGGACCCCGACATCCAGGTGGTGGATGTCGACCTGGCAGGCGACCGCCGGCTGATCCTCGAGCATCGTGTGCAGGACGGACGGCTGCTGGAGGAGCAGGAGGCGCGGCAGGTGCTGCGGCACCTGGCGAGCCTCTGGAGCTATGACGTGCTGCTGCGCGAGGTCGACCCGGCGACGGGTGCGAGCCTCCGTGAGCATGCGGTGTCGCCGCCGCGCTAGGCGCTTGTGGCGGGTGGGGGGCGCCGGTAGCTTCGCCGGCGACCGATACGGAGACCCTCATGTCCGCCTCCACCAGCCCTGCCGCCGCGCGAAGCGGCGATCTCGACTTCGTCCTGCTGATCGGGCGGATCGCGCTCGTCGTGCTGTTTCCGATCAGCGGGTATTTCAAGATCATGGGCTGGCCGGGCATCGTCGGCCTGCTAACGCAGCAGGAGGCGCCGCTGCCCTATCTCGGGGGCGTGCTGGCGATCCTGGCAGAGACGGTCTTTCCGTTGCTCATCGTGCTCGGGCTGTGGACGCGCTGGGCGGCCTTCGGGCTGATCCTCTACACGCTCGGGACCAGCATCATCGCGCATCGGTTCTGGGAGTTCGAGGGGGCGGCGCAAGTGCCGCAGATCTTCAGCTTCTTCAAGAACCTCTCGATGATCGGCGGCTTCCTGATCCTCGCCTGGATCGGGCCGGGACGGTATGCGGTGCAGCCCAGGCCCTGAGGCCATGTCCTGCCGAAGGCCGCCCCGTGGCGGACATGTGGCAGGGTGAAACCGGCCTGTAACCCGCCTTTGGCGCGGTTTCACCGCGCGACATCCGCGGGGTTAGGTGGCCGGGCCTATTCTTGGGCCATGGCACCGGTTCGGCTCTCGGACCTGCCAAGGACAGAAGAGGCCATGCGCAAGCTCATCCCCCTCCTCGCCGCCGGTGCGCTCAGCCTGGGCGCGTTGCTGGCCACACCGGACCAGGCGGCGGCCCAGGCCATGCCGGTCCATTGGGGCCAAGGCTACGGCTATGGCGGCGGCTACTATGCGCCGCCGCCCCCTCCCCCGCCGCCCTATTACGGCCGGCCCTGGTGGCATCGCCGCGAATGGGGCGGGCCGCCGCCCTGGGCCTATACCCCGCCGCGGCCCCATTACGGCAGCGGCTACTACCGCTACTGAAGCGCGGCGAGGGTCCTCGCCATGAAGCCGTCGAGCTCCGTCTGGTCCACCCAGCGCAGCACGGCGGTGATCCCGGCCTCGGGATCGACCCAGGTGACGTTGCCGCCGGCGCCGGAGAAGCACCAGCTCCGCGCGCCGGCCGAGGGCCAGCGGGTGCGGCCGGTGTTCAGCCACCAGAACAGCCCGTAATGCGGGTTGAGGGCACAGGGCGTCGCGCATTGCGCGACCCAGCCCTCGGGCAGCAGGCGGCGGCCGTCCCAGACGCCGTCCTGCAGGGTGAGCTGGCCGATCAGCGCCTGATCCTCGGCACGGATGAAGACGCCGCCGCCCCAATGGCCGCCGCCGGAGACGCTCTGGACGCGGCGGCCCGCGACCTCGACCCAGGAGGTCTCGTAGCCGAGCCAGCGCCAGTCCCGCGAGGCGCCGATCGGGCGCATGATGCGCTCGGCGAAGACCTCCGGCAGCGGCCGGCGGAAGACCCGCAGCAACGCAAGGGAAAGCCGGTTCACGCGGACGTCGTTGTATTCCCAGTACTCGCCGGGTTTCTGGAGAGGGCGCGGCAGGCCCTTCCGCCCCCGCCCCTCCACGGTGAGGTTGCGGCCGCGGTCGATGACGTCCGCCTTGCCGAAGAGGCTGCCCTCCCATTCCGAGGTGTTGGTCAGCAGGTGGCGCCAGGTGATGGGCGCATTCTGCGGGCTGTCGAAGCCGCCGTCATCGACCAGGGCGCGGACCGGGGCGTCGAGGTCGGGGATCAGGCGGTCGCCATGGGCCAGGCCGGCGAGCAGGGCGAGGTAGGATTTCGCCACCGAGAAGGTCATGTCGACGCGGCGCGTGTCGCCCCATTCGGCGACGCGGCGGCCGTGATGGAGGATCACCCCGTTGGGGGCGCCGCGGGGGGCGACGGGGCCGATGATGGCGTTGTCCGGCGGCGGTTCGAAGAAGCCGCCTTCGAGGTGCGCGCGGATATCCTCCGGCCAAGGGGACTCGTGCGCGAGGGCGTAGTCGACGGCGGGGGCGAAGGCAGGGAGGGTCGGCATGCGGCGAAGCTACCACGCCGCGCGGGAGACGGCGCCAGGGGGTGCGGAACGCGTTCCCGCGGCTGCGGATATCCCTTACATGGCGGCGCGCCGAGGACAGGCGCTGCCGGAGAAGTCGTATGCCGCAGGGCCAGGCCGCTGTCCCCCCGAACCCCACCCTCACCCGGGTCGCCGAATGGCTGCGGCCGCGGCGGCGGCTGGTGCCCGTCGCAAGGCTGGCCGGGCCGTCTGGG
This sequence comes from Belnapia sp., assembly GCF_059504005.1. Lineage (NCBI taxonomy): Bacteria > Pseudomonadati > Pseudomonadota > Alphaproteobacteria > Acetobacterales > Roseomonadaceae > Belnapia > Belnapia sp. The sequence goes on from NZ_JCACHU010000166.1 coordinate 175,090, forward strand.
CCGGCCGAGGCTGCGGTGCGCGCCCTCGCCCAGGCCGTGCCGATGGCGGGCGAGACGCTGCTCTGCCGCACGCTTGGCCGCCACAAGATGCTGGTCGATGCCGGCGACTTCACCCATGCGCCGCATCTCGCCATGGACGGGTTCTGGGAGTGGTGGACCACGCGCTTCCTGATCGAGCGGCTCAAGCCAGGCCAGGTCTTCGTCGATGGCGGGGCCTGCTACGGCTATTTCAGCCTGCTGGCGGCGGAGCTGGTGGGGCCGGCCGGCAAGGTCCTCGCCTTCGAGCCGCACCCGCGCTCGGCGGCCCTGCTGCGGCGGAACCTGGCGCTCAACGGCATGGAGGGGCGCGCGCAGGTGGAGGAGGTGGCGCTGGCCGGGCCCGATTCAGGGCGGGTGATGCGCTTCGCCATGCCGGAGGGCAGCCCGATGAACGCGCATCTCCTGCCGGAAGACCTGGCGGGCGGCGGCACCGTGACCCAGAGCACGGGGACGGCGATGGTGGCGACGCGGCCGCTCGACCGGCATGCCTCGGCGAGGCCGGACCTGGTGAAGCTCGACCTCTGCGGGGCGGAGGAAGCAGCCTTCGCCGGGATGCAGGCGGTGGTCGGCGCCAACCCGGCGGTGGAGGTGCTGCTCTGCTTCAACCCCATGCGGTCGGCGGCGCCGGCGGATTTCCTGGCCCGGCTGGCAGGGCAGTTCCGGCTGCGGCGTCTGACGGCCCGGGGCGAGGCACAGGGCTGCACGCCGGCCGAGGCGATGGCCGGGGGGGATGTGATGCTGTGCCTGGCGCGCTGACCGCACCAGGCAGCCGTCAGCTCGCGGCGGCCTGGCGGCCTGGGGCCGGCGCCGGCAGCTCGATCTCGATGGCGAGCGTCGACATGTCACCGCCGCGGTCGAGGTCGAGCTTCACCTTGCCGGGGTCGATCGCCACGTAGCGGGCGACGACGGCCACCAGCTCCTGCTGGAGCTTCGGCAGGAAGTCCTCGCGCGTACGGCCGATGCGCTCATGGGCAAGGACGATCTGCAGGCGCTCCTTCGCGGCGGAGGCGCTGGGCGGCGCCTCCTCCTTGCGGGTCGCGCGGAAATAATCGAGCCAGCTCATCAGGCGGCCCTCCCCCCGAACAGGCGCCTGAACAGGCCGGGCTTCTTGTCCGGCTCGAGGAAGCGGTGCGGCAGGTCCTCGCCAAGGAAGCGGCCGACCGCGTCCTTGTAGGCCTGACCCGCGACGCTCTCGGTATCCATGATCACCGGCGTGCCGGTGTTGGAGGCGCGCAGAACGCTCTCATTCTCCGGGATAACGCCGAGCAGGGGGATGGCGAGGATCTCGCGCACGTCCTCGAGCTTCAGCATCTCTCCGCGCTCGACCCGGTTCGGGTCGTAGCGGGTGACGAGCAGGTGCTCCTTCACCTTGTCCTGCTTCTCCTCGGCGCGGCGCGACTTCGACTGCAGCACGCCGAGGATGCGGTCGCTGTCGCGCACCGAGGAGACCTCGGGGTTGGTCACGACCACCGCCTGGTCGGCGAAGTAGAGCGCGAGGAGGGCGCCCTTCTCGATGCCGGCGGGGCTGTCGCAGAGGATGTAGTCGAAATCCTTCGACAGCTCCTCGATGATCGTCGCCACGCCCTCGCGGGTCAGCGCGTCCTTGTCGCGGGTCTGGCTGGCGGGGAGGATCGCCAGCGTATCGACGCGCTTGTCGCGGATCAGGGCCTGGTTCAGGCGCGCCTCGCCCTGGATGACGTTGACGATGTCGAAGACCACGCGGCGCTCGACGCCCATGATGAGGTCGAGGTTCCTGAGGCCGACGTCGAAATCGATCACCACCGTCTTCTTGCCCCGCTGCGCGAGGCCGGTGGCGAAGGCGGCGCTGGTCGTGGTCTTGCCGACGCCTCCCTTGCCGGAGGTGACAACGATCACTTGCGCCATGGACGCATCCCCCTCATCCCCAATCCCAATCCATCACCCGAGCGGCGCGAACCGCATCTCCTCGCCCTCGAGCCGCACCTGCGTCGGCTTGCCGATGGGCGCATCGCCGAGCCCCTCGCGCACCGCGTAGTAGCCGGCGATGGCGACGAGCTCCGGGTCGAAATGCAGCGCGAAGATCCGCGCCGTCGCATCATCCGCGGCGCCGGCGACGGCGCGGCCACGGAGTGCTCCGTATACATGTATGTTGCCGTCGGCAATGATCTCGGCCCCCGCATTCACCGTGGCGGTGACGATGAGGTCGGCGCCCTGCGCATAGATCCGCTGACCGGACCGGACCGGCTCCGTCACCAGCAGGGCGGCGCGGCCGGAGCCGGAGAAGTCGGGGCGCGGCGCGGCCTCGGTCGCCGCGGCCGGCGGCTCGGGGGCGGCTTCGGGGGGCGGCGGAGCCGGCTCGGTCTCGGCGCCGCCGACGGCGCGGAGCGGGGGCAGGCCGGCGGATTGCGCGGCCTGCTTCATGGCCTGGCTGCCGCCGGAGGTGCCGATGGGCACGATCTCCAGCTTGCGCAGCCCCTCGACGAGGCCGCGGAAATCGACCTCCTCCGGTGCCGCCTCGAGATCGGCCAGGCCGATGACGATGGGGGCGAAGCGGAGGAAGCCCGGCGCGCGGCGGAACTGGTCGCCGAGCGCAGGCAGCACAGCCTCCGGCCGCGGGTCCAGCAGGCGCAGGACGAGTAGGTTGAAGTTGCCGGCGCGGAGGCGGAAGGCTTCTGGAAGCGTCTGGCTGCTCAAGGCGCTCTCGGACCTGGCTTGCGGCGAAGGGGTTGCGACCCTCTGGTCTATAGCGGCGCGGCGGCGGAGGGCGAAGCCCGAATACGCCGCGACGCGCCGGATTGGCGCGATGCATGGCCCGGCCCTAGTGTTTCGCCCAGCCATGGAGCCCGGCATGCAGCCCCAGACCCTGATCGAGCCGTTGCGGGCGCTGTTCCATGCGCCCCTCCACCTTGCCGAAGCGGAAGGGTTCTCCGGGCGGGAGGGCATCGCGCGGCGGATGGCGGCGGGCAGCACGGATGCGGCGGCGGCCGCAAGGCGCCTCGCGGATGTGCCGGAGGCGAACCGGCTCCGGGCCGTGGCGCCGGGCTTTCCGCACGATGCATTCGGCCGGCTGGGGGCGGCGATGCCGGCCCCGGGTGCCATCGGCCATGGGCCGCCATTCGAGGATTGCCTCGACGAGGCCATCGTCGCGGATGCGCCGGCATGAGCCGCCCCGCCATCGGCATGCGGGCCGACTACCGTTGGTTCACCGCCATCCCGACCCGCTGGATGGACAACGACGTCTATGGCCATGTGAACAACGTCACCTATTACAGCTGGGTCGACACGGCGGTCGCGCAGTTCCTGATCGAGCAAGGCGTGCTCGACCTGGCGACGAGTCCGGAGGTCGGGCTGGTGGTGGAGACGGGGTGCCGGTACTTCGCGCCGATCGCCTTCCCCGATTCCGTCACCTGCGGCCTGCGGTGCGGGCGGCTCGGCACCAGTTCCATCCGCTACGAGGTCGGGATCTTCCGCAATGCCGAGGAGCGGGCGAGCGCCGAGGCGCATTTCGTCCATGTCTATGTGGCGCGGGCCGACCAGGGGCGCAGCACCCCCCTCCCCGCCCGGCTGCGCGAGGCAGCGACGCGGGTGCTGATGCCCAAGAATGACGGAGACGCCTGATGCCCGGACTGAGCCGCCTCGCCATCCTCGACGACTACCAGGGCGTGGCCCTGACCCGCGGACCCTGGGACCGGCTGCCCGACAGCCTCACCATCGAGGTGTTCCGGGATACCGTCACCGATCCGGAGGCGCTGGCGGCGAGGCTTGCCCCGTTCGATGCCATCCTCATCATGCGGGAGCGGACGCCCTTTCCGAGGGCGCTGCTGGAGCGGCTGCCGAATCTCCGGCTGCTGATCACCACCGGGGCGCGGAACCGGAGCATCGACCTGGAGGCCGCGGCGGAGCGGCGCGTGACCGTCTGCGGAACGCCTGGCTTCGGGCATCCGACCGTCGACCTGACCTGGGGGCTGATCCTCTCCCTCATGCGCCGGATCCCGGAGCAGCAGGCCTCGCTGCGCGCGGGCGGCTGGCAGATCGCGCCGGGCGGGAGCGTGGGCTCCACCCTGGAAGGCAAGGTGCTTGGGGTGGTGGGGCTCGGCAATCTCGGCAGCCGGGTCGCCCGGGTCGGGCAGGCCTTCGGGATGGAGGTCATGGCCTGGAGCCAGAACCTCACCGCCGAGCGCGCCGAGGCGGCGGGGGCGCGGCTGGTCGAGAAGGCGCGCCTGATGGAGGAAGCCGACGTGGTGAGCCTGCACCTCATCCTCTCCGAGCGGTCGCGGGGGATCATAGGCGCGGAGGAGCTCGGGCGGATGAAGCGCTCGGCCTTCATCGTCAACACCAGCCGGGGGCCGCTGATCGACCAGGAGGCGCTGGTCGCGGCGCTGACCGAGGGGCGCATCGCCGGGGCGGGCATCGACGTCTTCGACCGGGAGCCGCTGCCGCCCGGGCATCCGCTGCTGGCGGCGCCGAACACGGTGCTGACGCCCCATCTCGGCTATGTCACCGAGGAGAATTACGCGCAGTACTTCCTCGGCGCAGTGGAGGCAGTCGAGGCCTTCCTGGCGGGGCGGCCGATCCGGGAGTTGCGCGCCGGATGAGCGGGATGGCGCTTTTGGCGCCATGGCGCGTGAGCGCGGGAGGCTCAAGGAGACGCGCGGAGGCGGCATGGGCGTTGCATGGGCGGACGAAACTCACCCGTCCCGGAGGATCGCTCCCATGGTTATCGCCCGCCGCGCGCTGCTTGGCGCCGCCTCTGCCGCCCTCGCAGCGCCCGCGCTGCATGCGCAGGGCGTCACGGTGAGGATGGGCGCGCTGCGGCTGATCCATTCTATCGCCCCCTTCCTGTACGAGCGCTTCCAGCCGGCGGGCATGCGGATCGAGGTGATCCCCTTCGAGAGCCCGACCGAGGGCAAGAATGCGGTCGTCACCCGGTCGGTCGATTTCGGCGCCTTCGGCATCGCGGCCGGCATCCTCGGTGCCGCGGCGCGGGAGCCGGTGACGGTGATCGGCTCCTGCTGCGACCGCGGCATGGCGGTGGTGGCGAAGAAGGAGTCGGGGATCGACAAGCTCGCCGATCTGCGCGGCAAGCGCATCGGCATCTGGCCGGGCTCGACGCAGGAGGTCTTCATCCTCGAGCGGCTGCGGATGGAGGGGATGACGATCCGCGATGTGCAGTCGGTGCGGGTCTCCTTCTCCGAGATGCCGATCGCGCTGGCCCGCGGCGATGTCGATGCCTATGTCGGGGCGGAGCCGGGGCCGGGCGTGTCCGTCGCCTCGGGCATCGGGAAGATCGTCGAGTACCCGTATTCGACGCCGATGGGCTCGCTGAACATGATCTTCGCCACGCATCCCGAGACCGTCGCGCAGAAGCCGGAGCTGGTGCGGGCGATGCTCAAGGTGCACCGGCAGGCGAGCGAGTTCGGCATGGCGAACCGCGACGCCACCATCGAGACCGCCATCGCCAGGCTCGGCATGCGGCGGGACGCGCTGGAGGTCAGCCTGCCGAATGTCGAGCTGAACTGGCAGATGACGCCGGAGATGCTGGCGCGGTCCCGGACCTACGCCGAGCAGATGCTGAGCCTCAAGCAGATCCGCGCGCTGCCGGATTTCGCCACCTTTTTCGATGCCAGGTTCTCCGACGATTTGGCGAAGCAGTCGGCATGACGGCGCTGGCGGGGCGCGCCGCCTCGCGCCAGGCGCTGCTGGCGGTGGCGGCGCCGGCGATCGGCCTGCTCGCCTGGCACATGGCGACGAGCGGGCCGGGCTATCACCTGATCCCACCCCCCTGGGACGTCGCGGTGCAATGGTGGGACCTTGCCTTCGGCGGCGTCTGGGACGACCTCTATTCGGCGACACTCTGGACCCATGCGATGGCGAGCCTAGGCCGGGTCTATGGCGGCTTCGTCCTTGCCGCGCTGGTCGCGCTGCCGATGGGGATGCTGATCGGGCGGATCGCCGTGGTGCGGGACCTGCTGGACCCCTCGCTGCAGATCCTGCGGCCGATCCCGGTGACGGCCTGGCTGCCGCTCGCCATGATCGTCTTCGGCATCGGGCCGCGGAGCGCCTTCTTCCTTGTCTTCCTCGGCGCCTTCTACCCGGTCCTGCTCAACACGGTTTTCGGCGTGAGGAGCGTCGAGGGGCGGCTGTTCGAGGCGGCGGCGATGCTCGGCGTCGGCCGGCAGGCAGTGTTCTGGAAGGTGGTGCTGCCGGCCTCCCTGCCCTCCATCTTCACCGGGCTCCGCCTCGGGCTCGGCTTCGCCTGGGTGGTGATCGTCGTCGGCGAGATGACGGGGGTGCAGACCGGGCTCGGCGCCATCATCATGGAGGCGCGGCAGCTCTCCCGGACGGAGATCGTTATCTCGGGGATGGTGACGATCGGGGTGCTCGGCTTCCTCTCCGACCGGGGCGTGCAGTTGCTCGGGCAGCGGCTGCTGCGCTGGAGTCCGCAGCATGGATGACGTCCTGGCGAGGCCGAAGGCGGCGGTGGGGACGGTGCTGCCGATCCTCGACATTCGCGGGGTCGACAAGCGCTTCGCCTTCGGGACCGAGACGGTCACCGCGCTGTTGGATGCGACGCTGCGCATCGGGAAGGGCGAGTTCGTCTGCCTGATCGGGCCGTCGGGTTGCGGCAAGTCGACCCTGCTGCGGCTGATCGCGGGGTTCGAGACGGCGAGCAGCGGCTCGCTGCTGATGTGGGGCAAGCCGATCGGCGGGCCGGGGCCGGACCGGGGGATGGTGTTCCAGGATTACGGGCTGTTCCCCTGGCTCACCGTGAGCCAGAACATCGCCTTCGGGCCCGTCGCCCGCGGGCGGCCGAAGGCGGAGGCGGCGGCAACCGCACGGCGCTTCGTTGGCATGGTCGGGCTGGAGCGCTTCGCGGATGCCTATCCGCACCAGCTCTCGGGCGGGATGAAGCAGCGGGTCGCCATCGCCCGCGTGCTCGCCAACGATGCCGAGGTGGTGCTGATGGACGAGCCCTTCGGCGCGCTGGACGCGATGACGCGCGAGCGCCTGCAGGAGGAGCTGCTGGAGATCTGGGCCAGGGCGCGGCTCAGCATCATCTTCGTCACCCATGCGATCGAGGAGGCGATCCTGCTCGCCGACCGGGTGGTGGTGATGTCGCCCGGTCCGGGCCGGATCATTGCCGATGAGCGCATCGCCCTGCCGCGGCCGCGCGACCCGACGGGGGTGGAGTTCAACGCGCTCCGGCGGCATCTTTCGGGGCTGCTCGGCAGCCACTACTAGGGGAAGCCCGCCCATGGCCCATGATCCGCTGCGGTCCTTCTGGGCCGGCGCCAGCCCGGCGGAGCGCAGCGCCGCCTACGACAACAGCGGCGCGGTGACGGACAGCCCCGCGCTGATCGCGGCGCGCAACGCCGAGGCTGCGCCCTTCCGGGCGGCGCGGGCCGGGCATCTCGACCTGCGCTACGGCACGGGGGAGCGGGCCGCCTGGGACCTCTTTCCGGCGAAGGACCCGGCGGCCCCCTGCCTCGTCTTCATCCATGGCGGCTACTGGCAGCGGAACCGCAGGGAAGATTTCTGCGCCTTCATGGCAGGCGCCTTGGAGCGCGGCTGGTCCGCCGCCCTGCCGGGCTACACCCTGGCGCCGGAGGCCTCGCTGACGCAAATCGTGGCTGAGATCCGGGCCGCACTCGACTGGCTCGCCGTGCATGGGCGCGAGCACGGGATAGCCGGGAAGGTGGTGCTCTCCGGCTGGTCGGCGGGCGGGCACCTGACGGCGATGGCGCTCGGCCACCCGCTGGTGGCGGCGGGGCTCGCCATCTCCGGGATCTTCGAGCTGGCGCCGATTCGCGATACCGACCTCAACGAGAAGCTGTCGCTGACCGAGGCGGAGCTGGCGGCGCTGTCGCCGATGCGGCTGCCGGTGGTGCGGAAGCCCCTCGCCATCGCCTATGGCACCGGGGAGCTGCCGGAGCTCCGGCGGCAGTCCCGCGACTTCCACGCGCGGCGGGCCGAGGCGCATGCGCCGGGGGCGCTGATCCCGGTGAGCGGGGCGGACCACTTCCGCATCCTCGAGACGTTGAAGGCAGCGGATGGTGAGCTGCTGCGGGCGGCAGACGAGCTCCTGAGGTTCGGCTGATGGTGCCCGCCGCCTTCACCGTCGCCGCGCTCCGCGAATTCCATGCGGCGGGCGGCAGCCCGGTGGCGGTCGCGGAGGCGGCGCTCGGGCGGATCGCGGATTGGGACGATCCGGCGCTCTTCCTGGCGCGGGTGCCGGATGAGGCGGTGCTGGCGCGGGCCCGGGCGCTGGCGGCGGAAGGGCCGCAGGGAAAGCCGCTGTTCGACCTGCCCTTCGTGGTGAAGGACAACATCGACTGCGCCGGCCTGCCGACGACCGCGGCCTGCGCGGATTTCGCCTACCGGCCGGCGGCGGATGCGCCGGCGGTCGCCAGGCTGCTGGCGGCGGGGGCGGTGCTGCTGGGCAAGGCCAATCTCGACCAGTTCGCCACTGGGCTGAACGGCACGCGCAGCCCGCATGGCACGCCGCGCAACCCGGTGGCGCGGGGCTGCATCCCGGGCGGCTCCTCCTCCGGCTCGGCGGCGGCGGTGGCGGCGGGGATCGCGGCCTTCTCGCTGGGCACGGATACGGCCGGGTCGGGGCGGGTGCCGGCCATGGCCTGCAACATCGTCGGGCTGAAGCCGAGCCTCGGGCTGGTGCCGACCTTGGGCGTCGTGCCGGCCTGCCGGTCGCTTGACTGCGTCTCGGTCTTCGCCCTGACAGTCGCTGATGCCTGCGCGGTGCTGGAGGTCATGGCCGGGCCGGCGGAGGGGGACCGTTACGGGCGGGCGGCGCCGGCACATTGGCGGGCGGCGCCGGCGGTGCAGCCCGCCTGGCGGCTGGCGGCGCCGCTCGCCGGGCAGCTCGTCCTCGACACGGCGGATGACGCGGCGCTCTACGAGGCGGCGCTGGCGCGGCTGGGCCCGGTGCGGCGGGTGGACATTGCGCCCTTCCTCGATGTCGCGCGGCGGCTCTATGACGGGGCCTGGGTGGCGGAGCGGACGGCAGCGCTGCGGAGTTTCCTCGCCGCGCGGCCGGGCAGCGTGCATCCGGTGACGCGGGGCATCCTGGAGGCGGGGTTCGGCAAGCTCACCCTCGATGCCTGGGAGGATTTCCATGCCGCGGCCGAGGCGCGGCGGCTGGCGCGGCTGCTCATCGAGGGCGTCGATGCGCTGGTGCTGCCGACGGCGCCGGGGGTGCCGAGCCTCGCCGACCTCGCCGCCGAGCCGGTGGCGGCGAACAGCCGGCTCGGGACCTACACCAACTTCGTCAATATCTGCGACCTGGCCGCACTCGCCGTCCCGGCGGGGTTCCGCGGCGATGGCCGGCCCTTCGGCGTGACGCTGGTGGGGCCGGCCTTCAGCGAGGCGCCGCTGGCGGGGCTGGGCGCGGTGATGCATGCCAGAGCGGGCCTCGGCCTCGGGGCGCTCGGCGGGGCGGTTCCGGAGGCGCCCGAGCCCCCTGCCCTCGCCGCCACGGAGCTGCCGCTGCTGGCGATCGGGGCGCATATGGCGGGGCTGCCGCTCAACCCGCAGATCCTGCGGCTTGGCGGGCGGTTCCTCGGCGAGGCGCGGACGGCGCCCGTCTACCGGCTGCACGACCTCGGCGGGCGGCCGGGGATGGTGCGGGCCGGCGAGGGCGGCGTCGCCGTCGCCGGGGAGGTCTGGGCGCTGCCCGCCGCGGCGGTCGGGCCCTTCCTCGCCGAGATCCCGCCGCCGCTCGGCTTCGGCCGGGTGGAGATGGCGGACGGGTCGCGGCCGCTCGGCTTCCTCTGCGAGGCGGCGGGCGCCGCCGGCATGCCGGACATCTCGGCGACGGGCGGCTGGCGGGCCTATCTGGCAATGAGGGAGGGTGCGTGATGCAGGTCGATCTGCCGGAAGTGCTGGCCGAGGTCCACGCGGCCTTCGCCGAGTACGAGCGGGCGCTGGTCTCGAACGACGTGCCGGTGCTGCAGGCGCTGTTCCGCCGCGACCCTCGGACGCTGCGCTACGGGCCGGCGGAGTGCCTCTACGGGTGGGAGGCGATCGCGGCCTTCCGCAGCGCGCGCTCGCCGCAGGGGCTGGCCCGCGAGCTTGAGAACACCGTCATCACCACCTATGGCCGCGATTTCGCCGTTGCCAATACGGAATTCCTGAGGGCGGGGAGGCGCGGGCGGCAGAGCCAGACCTGGGTGCGCTTCCCCGACGAGGGCTGGCGGATCGTCGCCGCCCATGTGTCGCTGATGGGCGAGGCCTGAGCCTCACTCCTCGACGATGGCGACGGCACGCGTCCAGCCGGCCGAGCCGCGATGCACCTTCACCGGGAAGCAGACGACCTGGAAGCCGTCCGCGGGCAGGCTTTCGAGGTTGTGCAGCTTCTCGAGATGCGAGTAGCCGATCTCGCGTCCGGCTCGGTGGCCCTCCCAGATCAGCGAGGCATCGCCGCCCTCGGCGATCTTCCGCCGCGTATGGCTGAAGGGCGCATCCCAGGACCAGGCATCGGTGCCGACCAGGCGGATGCCGCGCTCGAGCAGCCAGAGGGTCGCGGCCTTGCCCATGCCGCAGCCGCGGTCGATGTAGTCGTCCTCGCCGTAGCGCGTGCCGGCGGCGGTGTTGACGACGACGATCTCGAGCGGCCTCAGCTCATGGCCGATGCGCTTTAGCTCGGCCTCGACGTCGCCGGGCTGGACGACGTAGCCGTCCTCCATGTGGCGGAAGTCGAGCTTCACGCCGAGGTTGTGGCACCATTCCAGCGGCACCTCGTCGATGCGCCAGGAGGGCTCGCCGCCCGGGACCAGGCGCTCGTTCATGCGGGAGAAGTAGTGGTAGGGCGCGTCGAGATGCGTGCCGTTATGGGTGCTGATCTCGACCCGCTCGACGGCGGCATACTCGCCATTGGGCAGGGCGGAGACGGGCACGCCCATATAGGCCGCCATGCGCGGGGCGGACATGTGGTGGTCGACATAGTCGATCTTCGGCAGCATTTCCGGCGGGTCGGAGCGAATGCCGGCCTTGAGGGGGACGGAGATGTCGATGAAGCGGCGGGGCATGGTGGTCCTCCCTAGAAAAGCGAGTAGCCGCCGTCGATGACGAAGCTGTCGCCGGTGTGGAAGGCGCTGGCGGCGCTCATCAGGTAGACGCCGATGCCGCCGAAATCCTCCCCCGTGCCCCAGCGGCGCATCGGCACGCGGGGCAGCACATTGCCGGCGAATTTCGGGTCGGCGACGGAGCGGGCGGTCATCTCCGTCTCGATCCAGCCGGGGAGGATGGCATGGGCGCGGATGCCGTGGCGGGCATGCTCGACGGCCAGTGCCCGGATCATCGAGACCATGCCGCCCTTGGAGGCGCCGTAATGCTCGTTGCGGGCCGCGCCCTCGATGGCGGCGAGCGATGCGGTGCCGACCAGCACGCCGCCCTTGTCGCCCACCTCGGCCCGGGCGCGCATGTGGCGGGCAGCCGCGCGGAAGGTCAGGAAGGCGCCGGTGAGGTTCACGCGCAGCACGCGGTCCCACTGCTCCTTCGTCCGCTCGACGAAGGGGCCTGAGCGGCCGCCGGAGATGCCGGCATTGGCGAAGCAGCCATCGACGCGGCTGAGCTGTGCCAGCGTCTCGGCGAAGGCGGCCTCGACCTCGGCCTCCTCACCCACGTCGCAGCGCAGCGCCAGGACGCGGCGGCCGGTGGCGGCGAGGCGGGCGCGGGCGGTCTCGTTCTTCGCCTCGTTGGTGCCCCAGATGGCGATGTCGGCGCCGGCCTGGGCGAGTGCCTCCGCCAGCCCGAGGCCGATCCCGCCATTGCCGCCGGTGACGAGCGCCACCTTGCCTGTGAGGTCGAAGGGCGCGTAGGCCATGCTGGTTCCTCCCCGGGACTGGGCTGGCAGGGTGCACCCTCCGCCGGGGAGCGCCAAGGAGGGCCCTCGATGCCGCAGATCACCTTCCTCCTGCCCGACGGGCGCGCCGAGACGCTGGAGGCGGGGGATGCGCCGACGGTGATGCATCTGGCGATCCGCCACGACCTGTCGGGGATGCCCGCGGAATGCGGCGGGCAGCTCGCCTGCGCGACCTGCATGGTGGATGTGGCGGAGGAGTGGCGCGGGCGTCTGCCGGAGGCCTCGCCCGACGAGCGGGACATGATCGAGGACACGATCGGCCGCGTGCCGGAGGGGCGGCGGCTCTGCTGCCAGATCGCGGTGACGCCGGCGCTCGAAGGGCTGGTCGTCCGCATCCCCGAGCGGCAGGGCTGAGGCGATGGCCGACCAGCCGGAGATCGTCACGCTCGGGACCAGGCTGGTCTACGAGAACCGCTGGATGCGGGTGCGGGAGGACGCCATCCGCCGCCCGGATGGCTCGGAGGGCATCTACGGCGTCGTGGAAAAGGCCGATTTCGTCGCCATCCTGGCCCGCGAGGCGGATGGCGCGGTGCATCTGGTGGAGCAGTACCGCTACCCGATCGGGCGCCGGGTCTGGGAGCTGCCGCAGGGCGCCTGGGAGCAGATGCCGGGCGCCGACCCCGCGGAGGTGGCGCGGGGCGAGCTGCGGGAGGAGACCGGGCTGGCCGCGGCGCGGGTGACCTATGCCGGGCATTTCTTTCAGGGCTACGGCTACTCGACCCAGGGCTGCCATGTCTTCCTCGCCGAAGGCTTGAGCCGGGGCGAGGCGGCGCTGGAGGCGGAGGAGCAGGGGCTGGTGACGCGCTGCGTCCCGGCCGCGGAGTTCGAGCGGATGCTCCGCGAGGGCGAGGTCGCCGATTCGACGACGCTCGCCGTTGTGGCGCTGTTGCAGGCGAAGGGGCTGGCCTAGCGCAGGCCCGGCAACAAGGCGGCGAGGTCGATGCTGTTCGCCATCGCCAAGTAGCCGGCGCGGTTGGGGTGGAGGCGGTCGCCGGGGCCGCCCGTGGTGCTCTCCGGCACCATCTCCGGGCGGATGCCGCCGGTCGCCGGGTCGAGCGTCGCGGCGTCGAAGTCGATGACGGCGTCGAACAACCCGCCCTGCCGGATGAAGTCGTTGAGGGCGCGGCGCTTCGCGTCCTGCTCGCGGAAGCCATGGGGCTGGCCCTCGCCGCTCAGGGCGGAGGTCAGCGTCGCGCCGATCACCCGCACGCCCGGCAGGCCGGCGCGGAGGCGGGCGACGGTGTCGCGCATCGCGGCCTCGACCGTCTCGACGCTCGCATTGCCGTTGCGGCTGAAGTCGTTGATTCCCTCCAGCCAGATCACCGTGGTGACGCCGGAGAGGGAGAGCACGTCGCGCTCCAGCCGCTGGCCCGCGGCGGGGCCGCCGGGGAAGGGCCGCTGCGGCGAGTACTCGGCGGGGCCGGCGACCTGGTTGCCGCCGATGCCGGCATTCACCACGGCGACGCGGTTGCCGAAGCGGGCGAGGAGGCGGCGGCCGAGCACGTCCGGCCAGCGGTCGTCGCCGTTGAGGGTGGAGGCGGTGCCGTCGGTGATGCTGTCGCCGAGGCAGAGCACGACCGGCGTGCCGGCCGGCGCGCGGACATCGAGCGCGTCGAGGAAGAACCAGCTCGTCGTGCTGAAGGGGAAGGCCCCCTCGCCCTCCTCATGGCCGAGCGAGCCCGTGCCTGGGGGCGTGGCGTAGGAGGTCTGCAGCGCCTTGGCGTGCCAGGTCATCGGCCCGCTCTCGCCGGCGACATGCAGGCTGACGGCGAGCTTCCGGCCCTGCATGGTCCCGGCCCCGGTCTCCGGGACGAAAGCGAGGGTGACGGGATCGCTCCAGGCGCTCTGGCCGGGCGGCAGGGTGAGCGATTCGCGCCCACCGAAGCGGACGGGCTGGTTGCTGCCGGGCGCCAGCGCTGCGCCGCCGAGCTGGAGGCCAATATGGACGCCGTCCAGGGTCAGCGGCCGGGTGCCGAAGGCGTTGGAGAAGCGGAGGCGCACCTCCCTCCCCCAGAGGCTCGGGCGGAGGACCAGGCGGAGGGTCTGGTCGCTCGCCCCACGCGCCGGGTCGGGAAAGGCGAAGCGCTGGTCGGGCTGGGCGGAGGGGTTGCCGGTGGGGTACGGGCCTTGGACGGAGGCGGCCCAGCTCGTCGCCCAGCCTTGCGCGCCGGCGGGCATGGCAAGGCTCATGGCGACGAGCAGCGCGGCGACGAGGCGCATCCGGAACCCTCCAGGCATCCGCGGCAGTCTGCGGGGCGGGCCGGGGTGCGTCCAGTCACGCGGGCAGGCGGCCGAAGACGGTCTCCGCCTCGATCTGGGCGACGTTCTCCGGGCGGGGGAAGGGCGCGGGCGGCGGCTCGCCCTCGGCGCGCGGGCGGCCGATGCGGGCGAAGAAGGTCTCGAGCCCGCCGGGGAGGATCAGCCAGACCAGGGTGAGAGGCCCTGCCCCCGTATTGTGGAAGCCGTGGGGCAGGTTGCGGGGCAGGAAGAGGCAGGTGCCGGGGCGCATCGGATGGGCGGCGCCGGCGATGCGCGCCTCGCCCTCGCCCTCCTGCACGAGGATCACCTCCTCATGCGCGTCGTGCAGGTGCTCGCGGATGTGGCAGCCGGGGTCGACCGTCTGCGTGCCCATGGCGAAGGGGGTCTCGGCCCCGGTCGCGGCCGGGTCGAGCAGGCAGCGGACGAAGCCGTTGGCGGGGACGGGCTGCCAGAAGCTCGGGCCCTCACCGGGCTGGCGGATGACGAGGCGCGGGGCGGGCTTGGACATGGCAGGGTTCCTCCCCTGCCATGATCCCGGGACCGGGGCCGGGCGTCCAGCGGCTCAGCGCCAGCCGCGGTAGTAGCCCCCGCCATAGCCGCCGCCGTAATAGCCGCGGTTGTAGTAGCCGCCGCCATAGGCGTAGCGGGGCGGGCCGCCATAGCCATAGCCGTAGCCATAGGGACGGTAGCTGTAGCCGCCGGTATAGGCGACGCAGCCGCCGAGGCTGGCGGTGAGGGTGAGCAGGGCCAGGATCTTCATCAGCTTGCGGGGCATGGCGACCTCCTCGGAGGAGCGGCGGTGGGACAGCGGGCTTCCGTCTGCGGGAGATGAAAAACCCGGGCAATGACCCGAGCGCGGCGACGGGGTGCCGGTTTCGGGGCAGCACGGCCTTGTTTCCGCCTTACCTCGGAGGTCATGGCGGCGCGGCAGGGGGGCCGGTAGCCTCAGCGTCATGGAGACGCAGCGGAATTTCGGACTGATCCTGAAGGAATGGCGGCGGGCGCGGCGGCGGAGCCAGCTCGACCTCGCCCTCGATGCCGAGATCTCGGCGCGGCATCTGAGCTTCATCGAGACCGGGCGGGCGCGGCCCAGCCGGGAGATGGTGCTGCGGCTGGCCGAGCAGCTCGACATGCCGCTGCGCGAGCGGAACCGGATACTGCTGGCGGCGGGCTTCGCGCCGGTCTTCCCCGAGCGGAGCTACGAGGACGCCGCGCTCGGCCCGGTGCGGGCGATGGTAGAGCGGGTGCTGGCGGGGCATGCGCCCTTCCCCGCCGTCGCCATCGACCGGCACTGGACCCTGCTGGCGGCGAATGCGGCGGTCGGGCCGCTGCTCGCCGGCTGCGACGCGGCGCTGCTAAAGCCGCCCGTCAACGTGCTGCGGCTCAGCCTGCACGAGCGCGGGCTGGCGCCGCGCATCGCCAACCTGCCGGAATGGCGGGCGCATCTGCTGGCGCGGCTGCGGCGGCAGCTGACGGAGACGGCGGACCCGGTGCTGGCGGCGCTGCTGGAGGAGCTGATGGGCTATCCGGCGCCGAGCACCGACCGCCGGGCGGAGCAGTCGGCCGAGATCGCGGTGCCCTTCCAGCTGGCAACGGAGGCGGGGGTGCTGAGCTTCCTCAGCACGACCATGGTCTTCGGCACTCCGCGCGACATCCTGCTCTCGGAACTCGCGGTGGAGGCCTTCCTGCCAGCGGACGACGCCACCCTCGCGGCGCTCGGCGGGCGCTAGGTCAGGCGCGGCCGAGCAGGCCGGCGGCTGTGACGGCGAGGCGGTCCGCAAGGCCGCGGGTCGGCGGGATGGCCTCGCCGCGGGCGAGGCGGTGCAGGTCGCGGCGGGCGAGCACCAGCGGCAGGGCGGCGGCGATCGCGCCGCGCGGCGGGCGGGGGCGGAGGCTGCGGGCCTGGTGCAGGCCACGCCCCGCGAGGGTGGCGACGACCGGGGCGGCGCTGGCGGGGTCGGCGATGACGGCCTCGGCGACCAGGCCCTCGGCGGCCAGGGCTTCCATGGGGAGGAGGCACCGGCCCTGGCGCGCCAGGGCGGCGGTGCTGCGGAGGATGCCGGCCAGGCCGAAGGCCGCGCCCGCCTCCTGCAGCACGGCGAGCACCGAGCCCCCGGCGCCAAGCAGGCGGCCGGCGGCGACCGCGAAGCCGCCGGCGCTGGCGCGGAGATAGGCGGCGAAGGCGGCCTCGGTCGGGATGCCGCCCTCCTCCGCCTCGGCCTCGCGGGCATCGGCCATGGCGTTGAGATCGGCGGCATCGAGCAGGCCGGCGGTGATCGCAGAATGCAGCGGCCCGGCGACCTCGTGGCGGCGGGGCGGCCTGCCGGTCGCCGCCTCCTCCACCGCGTCGCGCCACCACTGCAGGCGGATCAGGGCGATCATCGGCGTGCGCGCGGCCTCGCGGGCGCGGGCGAGCTCGTGGTTGAAGGCGACCAGGGTGAAGAGCGCCTCGCGCCGCTCCGCCGGCGCGAAGAGCGCGCAGAGGAAGCGGTCCGGGTCATGCGCGCGGGCGAAGGCGCCCATGGGGGAGAGCGTGCTGGGCATCGCAGGCTTCATGCCCGCTTGCTTGACGGGCGGGAAGCCGCCGCCTAGCTCTCGCCCTAGCTCCCGGGCGTGCCGGGTGCCATAGCCCACACGAACGGGAGAGACCCCAATGGCCTTCAGCCTGCCGCCGCTGCCATACGACACCAGCGCGCTCGCCGCCCAGGGCATGTGCCAGGAGACGCTCGAGCTGCACCATGGCAAGCACCACAATGCCTATGTGACCGCGCTGAACGGCCTGATCGAGAGCAAGGGCCTGGCCGGCAAGTCGCTCGAGGACATCGTCGCCGAGGCGGGCAAGGCCGGGGCTGACGGGCTGCCGGTGCTCAACCAGGCGGGACAGCACTGGAACCACATCCTGTTCTGGCAGGTGATGTCGCCGAAGGGCGGCGGGGACAAGCTGCCGGGCACGCTCGCCGCGAAGATCGACCAGGACCTCGGCGGCTTCGCGCAGTTCAAGGAGGCGTTCAAGCAGGCCGGCGTCACGCAGTTCGGCTCCGGCTGGGCCTGGCTGATCGTCGGCGCCGACGGCAAGCTGAAGGTGACCAAGACGCCGAACGGCGCGAACCCGGTCTCGACCGGCGAGGGCACGCCCATCCTCGGCGTCGACGTGTGGGAGCACGCCTACTATCTCGACTTCCGCAACGTGCGGCCGAACTACCTCGACAACTTCCTCAACAAGCTTGTCGATTGGGAAGTGGTCGAGACGCTGCTGAGGAATGGCGGCCTGAAGTCCGGCCAGTCGGCCTGAGGCTGCGGAAGGGGCCCGGTCTCAGCGCAAGGCTGAGACCGGCACCACCACGGCGAAGCGATCCGCCAGCTCGGCAAGCGCGACGTGGTGGATCTCGGCGCCGCTGAGGGCGGGGCCGCCCATCGGGTCCGGCAGGGCCCGCGTCGCCGCGGCATCGGCCGCGATCGTCACCCGATAGCCGAGATCGAGCGCCGCGCGGGCGGTGCTGCTGATGCACATATGCGTCTGGAAGCCGGCGAGGACGAGCTCGCGGCGGCCGATGCCGGACAGCGCCTCGGCGAGGCCGGTCTGCGCGAAGGCGTTGGGCAGCGGCTTCTCGATCACCCTCTCGGCATCCCGCGGCGCGGCCTCGGCGACGATCGCGCCGCCTTCCGCCTCGCGGTCGAAGAGGCTGCCGGGGCGGCCCTTATGGGCGACATGGATGATCGGCGTGCCCGCGGCGCGGGCGGCCTGAAGGAGCGCGGCGAGGCGCTCGAGCGCGGGCTCGATCCCCTCCAGCGGAAGCTTGCCGGTGCGGTACTCGCCCTGGGCGTCGACCACGACGAGGACGGCATCGGCGAGCGGCGGTGGGGCCAGCGGGGCGCCGGCCATCTGCAGCAGGGTCTTCGGGTCGGACATCGGCGGCTCCTCGATTGTTGGGGAATCATGCCAAGATGGGGTCGGCCGCACCCCTGCCGAGGGCACGGGGCGGTCCCCTAGTCGGCGAAGACCGGAGGGCGGGCAAGGTCGGGGGCGAAGCGGCCGAAGGGCACGGCCAGCCCCTCGGGCCAGCGGGACTGGCGGGAGGGGGCGAGGTAGACCGGCTTGCCATCGATGAGCAGCAGGAGGAAGAGCTGCTCGGCCCGCCAGTCGAAGGCGAGGAAGAGGCCGCGCTCGCCCTCCCTGCCCCAGCCGACGAGCCAACGTCCGGCAACCAGGGCGACCGGGGGCCCGAGCAGGCGCAGGCCCTCGTAGACCGATTGCTGGCGGCCGCGGGCGGCGCCGCGCAGCGGCAGCGAGACGGCCGGCTCGGCGGCGAGCTGCACCAGCGTGCCGCCTTCGGCGCGCCGGGCCTCCGGCTCGGCCGCGAGTGCCGGGGCGGGCAGCAGCAGCGCCGCCAGCGCCCGGCGCCGGATCACGCCTTGGTCTCGGCCCCGATCGGCTTCAGCACGTCGCCGATGGTCTGGCGCAGCACGCTGACGCGGACATTGGGGGCGATCTCCACCTCCACCTCGTCCACGCCCTCCTTCACGGTGACCACCTTGGCGATGATGCCGCCGGCGGTCAGCACGCGGTCGCCGCGCTTGAGGGAGGCGAGCAGGGCGCGGTGCTCGCGCTGCTTCTTCTGCTGCGGACGGATCAGCAGGAAGTAAAAGACGCCGAAGATGAGCAGCAGCGGCGCGATCTGCGTGATGAGCGCGGCGGCGCCGCCGGCGTCCTGGGCGTAGGCGGGGGAGATCAGCATCCCGGGCAATTTCCTTGTTGGGCCGGCTTGCCGTATGCGGCGGGCGCAAACTAGCTTTCGCCCCCCGCCCGTCAAGCCTCCCCCGTACTGGTCCCTTGTAACTGGAATGCCGCATGGATACCGCCCTGCTGACCCGCATCGCCGAGGCGCTGGAGCGCTTGGCGCCGCCGCCGCCGCCCGCGCCCTCGCTGGAGGGGGCGGATGCCTTCGTCTGGCACCCGGAGCCGGTGGCGCGTCTGTCGCCGGTGCCGAAGGTGGCACGCGTCGAGATCGGGCTGCTGCAGGGGGTGGACCGGCAGAAGGGCATTCTGCTCGAGAACACGCTGCGCTTCGCCCGAGGCGTCCCGGCCAACAACGTGATGCTCTGGGGCGCGCGGGGGATGGGGAAGTCCTCTCTCGTCAAGGCCGCCCATGCCGCGGCGCTGGCCGAGCGGGCAGGCAGCCTGGCGCTGATCGAGATCCAGCGGGAGGACATCCGCAGCCTGCCGGCGCTGCTGAACATCCTCCGCGCGCAGCCGCGGCGTTGCCTCGTCTTCTGCGACGACCTCTCCTTCGAGCGGGAGGATGCCGACTACAAGGCGCTGAAGAGCGTGCTCGATGGCGGGATCGAGGGGCGGCCGGCCAATGTGCTGTTCTACGCCACCAGCAACCGGCGCCACCTGATGTCGCGCGACATGATCGAGAATGAGCGCAGCACCGCCATCAACCCGGGCGAGGCGGTAGAGGAGAAGGTCTCGCTCAGCGACCGCTTCGGGCTCTGGCTCGGCTTCCACAATTGCGACCAGCCGACCTACTTCGCCATGGTCGAGGGCTATGCGCGAGCCTTGGGGCTCGACCTCGAGGAGGCGGAGCTGCGGCGGCAGGCGAATGAATGGTCCGTCACCCGCGGGGCGCGTTCGGGGCGGGTGGCCTGGCAGTTCATCCAGGACCTGGCAGGACGGATGGGGGTGCCGGCCTGACCGTCCGGGTCAGGCGATCCGCTCCAGCCCGCCCATCCAGGGGCGCAGGATGTCGGGCACCTTGATGCTGCCATCCTCCTGCTGGTGCGTCTCCATCACCGCGATGAGGGCGCGGCCGACGGCGACGCCGCTGCCGTTCAGCGTGTGCAGGAAGACATTGGGCTTCTTCCCCTCTGGGCCCTCTGCGGGCCTCATCCGGGCATTCATCCGCCGCGCCTGGAAGTCGCGGCAGTTGGAGCAGGAGGAGATCTCCCGCCAGGCCCCCTGCCCCGGCAGCCAGACCTCGAGGTCGTAGGTCTTGGCCGCGCCGAAGCCGGTATCGCCGGCGCAGAGCACCACCCGGCGCCAGGTGAGGCCGAGCTCGGTCAGCACCCGCTCGGCGCAGCCCGTCATCCGCTCCTGCTCCGCCGCGCTGTCCTCGGGGTGGGTGACGGAGACCAGCTCGACCTTGTGGAATTGGTGCTGGCGCAGCATGCCGCGCGTGTCGCGCCCGGCGCTGCCGGCCTCCGAGCGGAAGCTCGGCGACAGGGCGGTGTAGCGGAGGGGCAGCGCCGCCTCGGGGACGATCTCGTCGCGGACCAGGTTGGTCAGCGGCACCTCGGCGGTCGGGATGAGGTAGCGGCCATCTGTCGTCTTGAAGAGGTCTTCCTCGAATTTCGGCAGCTGGCCGGTGCCGTACATGGTGGCGGCGTTGACCAGATAGGGCACCGCCGTCTCGGTATAGCCATGCTCGGTCGTGTGGAGCGTCAGCATCCACTGGCCGAGGGCGCGCTCCAGCCGGGCCAGCGCCCCGCGGAGGACGGTGAAGCGGGCGCCGGCGAGCTTGCCGGCGGCGGCGAAATCCATCAGCCCGAGCGCCTCGCCCAGCTCGAAATGCTGCTTCGGGGCGAAGTTCGGCCGCGGCGGCTCGCCATGCTGGTGGAGCACGACGTTGTCGGCCTCGTCGCGGCCGTCGGGAACGTCGCCATCGAGGATGTTGGGCAGCGTGGCGAGACGGTCGTCGATCTCGAAGCGCTGGGTCTCGAAGGCCTCGAGGAACTGGCGGAGGTCGCGGGCCTCGTCCTCGAGCGCCGCCGTATCCTCGCCCTTGCGCTTGAGCATGCCGATCTGCTTGGCCAGCTCGTTGCGGCGGGTCAGCGCCTCCTGCTGGCGCGTCACCTGCTCGCGGCGGGCGGCGTCGAGCGCGAGGAGCTCGGCGCTGACCGGGGCGAGGCCCCGGCGGGCCATGGCGGCGTCGAACCCTGCCGGGTCGGCGCGGAGGGCGCGGATGTCATGCATGGGTCAGGTCTTCGTCCCGCCATCCCTCTTCCGCCCCATCCAGGTCGCGGCGAGGATCGAGATCTCGTAGAGGGCGATCATCGGCACGGCGAGGCCGATCTGGCTGATGACGTCGGGCGGCGTGATCACTGCGGCGAAGATGAACATGCCAACGATGGCATAGCGGCGCCCCTTCTTCAGCGTCTCCACGCTGAGGATGCCGACGCGGCAAAGCAGCGTCAGCAGCACCGGCAGCTGGAAGGCGATGCCGAAGGCGAGGATCATCTGCATGACCAGCGAGAGGTATTCGCTGACCTTGGCCTCGAGCTGGATCGGCAGCGCGCCCTCGCCCGGCGGCGTCTCGAAGGTGA
Source organism: Belnapia sp. (assembly GCF_059504005.1). NCBI lineage: Bacteria > Pseudomonadati > Pseudomonadota > Alphaproteobacteria > Acetobacterales > Roseomonadaceae > Belnapia > Belnapia sp. Next base: position 196,571 of record NZ_JCACHU010000166.1, read on the forward strand.
TGAAGAAGCGCCAGGCGAGCGGGAAGATGAAGTAGTAGGCCAGCGCCGAGCCCAGGACGAAGAGGAAGGGCGAGGCGACGAGGAAGGGCGTGATCGCCCGCTTCTCGCTGCGATAGAGGCCGGGCGCGACGAAGAGCCAGAGCTGCGTCGCCCACATCGGGAAGCTGAAGAACACCGCGCCGAAGAAGGCGACCTTCAAGTAGGTGAAGAAGGCCTCGTAGAGGGCGGTGAAGATCATCCGCCGCTCGCCATGGCCCTGCGCCTGCAGGATGTCGGCCAGCGGCCGGGCCAGGAAGCCGTAGATCTGGGCGGAGAAGTAGTAGCAGACGGCGAAGGCGATGGCGAAGGCGCCGACCGACCAGAGGAGCCGCGTGCGCAGCTCCATCAGGTGGTCGAGCAGCGGCATCGGCTTGTCGTCGATGGAATCGTCCGGGTCGCGCGGCACGGGTGCGGGTGCTCAGCTCTGTTGGGTCGGTTGGGCCGGGGCCGGCCCGGCTGGCGGCACGAAGGCGGGCGGGGCCGGTGGCGCGGCCTCCGCGGCGGGCTTCGGCACGGCGCCGGGCGGGATGAAGGCCGGGGCGGCGGGGCGTTCCGGCTCGGGCGCGGGCGGGGCCGGCGGGCCGAAGCTCTCCGGCTCGGGCGCGGCGGCCGGGGCGGCGGGCGGCGTGTAGTTCGGCTTCAGCGGATCCTCGGTGAAGGTCCGGCGGATGGAGCCGTCCTTGTCCACCGCCCGGGTGAGCTCGTCGCGGACGTTGAAGCGGCGGATCTCGTTGATGGATTGCCGCACTTCGTCGAGATTGGCCTCGCGCACCAGCTCGTCGGCCTGGCCCTGGAATTCGCTGGCCATGCGGCGCAGCTTGGCGATGCCGCGGGCGACGCCGCGGATGGCCTCCGGCAGGTCCTTCGGGCCGATGACGACGAGCGCCACCACGCCGATCAGGGCAATCTCGGACCAGGCTAGATCGAACATCGTGTCTCCGGCCGCGCCTCGTCGCGCGGGCCGCCTCCGTTAGCAGGATAGACCGCCTGCGCCAATCTAGGGAGCGGGGGCAGGAAATACGAAGGCGCGTTCGGGATCCAACGCGAGCTTCACCTCCTCTCCACGCCGGAGCGGCAGGCCGGGCGGCAGCCGCGCATGCAGGTGGAGCGTCCCGCCCGCCCCGTCCGGCAGGGCGAGATGGGCAAGGCTGGTGGCGCCGAGCAGGCGGCAGGCCTCGACGCGGGCCAGGGGGCCCTCGGCGGCGCCGAGGCGGAGGCCTTCGGGGCGCAGCAGCAGCTCGGCCGGCCCGTCGGGCAGGGTGGAGGGGAGCGGGCCGAGCGCGGTCTCGGCCCGGCCGGCGCGGATGCGGGCGGGCAGGCGGTTCACCTCGCCGAGGAAGGTGGCGACGAAGGGGCTGGCCGGGCGGAGATAGAGCTCCTCCGGCGTGCCGAGCTGGACCACCCTGCCCTCCTGCAGGAGCGCGATGCGGTCGGCAAGGAACATCGCCTCCTCCGCATCGTGGGTGACGATGAGGGCGGGGATGCCGGCGGATTGCAGGACATGCAGCGTGTCGTCCCGCACCTGCTCGCGGAGCCGGGCGTCGAGGCTGGCGAAGGCCTCGTCCAGCAGCAGGGCGTGCGGGCGGGGCGCGAGGGCCCGGGCCAGCGCGACCCGCTGCTGCTGGCCGCCCGAGAGGGTGTGGGGATAGGCATTGGCCAGCGCCTCCAGCCCGACCCGGGCCAGGGCCTCGGCCACCTGCCAGGCGCGCTCGCCGCGCGGGGCTGCGCCGAGGCCGAAGGCGACGTTGCCGGCGACTGTCAGATGGGGGAAGAGCGCATAGTCCTGGAAGACGAAGCCAATCCGCCGGGCTTCGGGCGGCAGCTCGCGGCCCGGCTCGGCCAGCGGGGTGCCGTCCAGCTCGATCCGGCCGGCCTGGAGCGGCTCAAGGCCGGCGACGAGGCGGAGCAGCGTGGTCTTGCCGTCGCCCGAAGGGCCGAGCAGGCAGAGGATCTCGCCGGCTGGGACCTCGAGGTCGATGCCGCGCAGGATCTCCCGCGCCCCATAGGCGTGGCGGATGCCGCTGAGGCGGAGGCTCATGCCGAGAGCGGGGAGGCCGGCTCGCTCACCAACTCCTCGCGGCGCGGCAGGTCGGTCAGCGCCTTCAGGCCGAACTGCTCGAGGAAGCGGGACGTGGTGCCCCAGAGGCTCGGGCGGCCGGGGACTTCCTTGCGGCCGCGCGGGGCGATGAGGCCCACCTCCAGCAGGGCTTCGAGGGTCGACTGGGAGAGGGAGGCGCCGCGGATCTCCTCGATCTCGGCCCGCGTGACCGGCTGGTGGTAGGCGATGATGGCCAGCGTCTCCATCGCCACCCGCGGCAGGCGGCGGGGGACCTCGACCACCTTGGTGATGGCCGGCGCCAGCTCGGGCGCGGTGCGGAAGGCGACGCCGCCGGCGACCTCGACCAGCTCCACCGGCCGGCCGGCCGTCGTCGCCATCAGCGAGGTAATGACGGCGCGCGGGTCGATGCCGGCGGGCAGGGCTTGCGCCAGCCTCGTGGGCGCGATCGGCCGGTCGCTGGCGAAGATCAGCGCCTCGGCGATGCGGAGGGCATGGGCGAAGAGCGCCGGGTCCGCCTCGGCGGCGGGTTCGGCCATGGGCTCGGCCAAGGGCTCGGGAGGCGGTTCGGCGGGCTCAGGCAGCTCGGACATCGGGCATCGCTTCGATCGGGGCGGCGCGGCGGACCAGGATGGGGCCGAAGGCCCGGTCCTGCTGCAGCTCGATGGCGCCGCCGCGAGCGGTCTCGAGGGCGGCGATCAGGGTGCTGGCCAGCGCCGCGCGCTGCTCCACGGGGTCGGTCAGGCCCTCGGGGAGGAAGCGGTGCAGCACCGCCCAGTCCGGCAGGGCGCCGATCAGCCGGCCGAGCCGCGCCAGCGCATCCTGCACCGTCCAGAGCTTGCGGTGCTTCGGGGTGTAGGGGCGGCGGGCCAGGGCCCGGCGGCGGGCGGCGGCATAGGCCTGGAGCAGGGCGGGCAGGTCGGCATGGAGGCCGCTGCGATCCTCGACCCTGAGCTGCTCGGCGGCGCCGCGGCCGAAGACCTCGCGGCCGAGCTGGCAGCGCCCTGCCAGCCAGGCGGCGGCGAGGCGCATCCGCTCCAGCTCGGCCAAGCGGTCGGTCAGCGCGGAGGCGAGGGCCTCGGCGTCGACTTCCTCTGCCGGATCGGGCGGGACCAGCAGGCGGGACTTCAGCCAAGCGAGCCAGGCGGCCATCACCAGCCAGTCGGCCGCGAGCTCCAGCCGGACGCGGCGGGCCTGCTCCAGCACGGCGAGGAACTGGTCGACGAGCGCGATGATGGAGATCTTCTCGAGATCGACCTTCTGCGCCCGCGCCAGGTCGAGCAGCAGGTCGAGCGGGCCTTCGAAGCCGTCGAGGCGGAGATGCAGGACCAGCTGGGTCATTCGCCCCCTCCCCCATTGCCCGTGAGCAGCAGCACGAGGTCGAAGGCCTGGGCGATCACGTTGCGCAGTGCCCAGCCGACCGGGTCGACGCCTTCCGCGACTCGGGGCAGCAGGAAGACGCCGAAGAGTACGATGAGGATGCCCCAGCGCTCCAGCCGCATATAGGGCAGCGCCAGCGCCCGGGGCAGCAGGCCCGCCACGATCCGTCCGCCATCGAGCGGCGGAACGGGCAGCAGGTTGAACAGGCCGAGGACCAGGTTGGCAAGGATGGAATTGCCGATGAACCGGCCGAGCCACTGCAGCAGCTCGGGCGGCGCCGTGCCGTTGAGCGCCACCAGCGGATGGACCAGGAGGCCCGCGATCAGCGCCAGGGAGAAGTTCATCAGGGGGCCGGCGGCAGCGACCAGCATCATCCCCTGGCGCGGGTTGCGCAGCGCCCAAACATTCACCGGCACCGGCTTTGCCCAGCCGAACATGAACTCGACGCGGCCAAGGGTCAGCAGCTGGCCGAGCAGCAGAATGCCGGGCAGCAGCACGGTGCCGACCGGGTCGACATGGCGGATCGGGTTGAGGCTGAGGCGGCCGGCGAGCTTCGCCGTCGGGTCGCCGAGGGCGAGCGCGGCATAGCCATGCGCCGCCTCATGCAGGGTGATCGCCAGGATTGCGGCGAGCACCGCGGCTGCCAGCTCCGGCAGCCAGCCAAACCCCTCCGTCACGCGGCGGCCGTGAGCCGGGCGTCCAGGAGGGCGAGCAGGACGTCGGGGTCGAGTGCCTTGCGGGCGGCCTGCACCCGGGCGCGGGTCCCGGCCAGCCGGGCCTCGGCCGCATCGGACAGGGAGGGGCAGCCGGCAAGGACCGCGGCGCTGTCCTCGATCACCCCATTGCAGTGCAGGACGAGGTCGCAGCCGGCGGCGATGGAGGCGGCCGCGAGCTCGCCGGGCTCGCCCTCCAGCGCCTTCATGCAGAGGTCGTCGCTGACCAGCACGCCCTGGAAGCCGATGGCGCGGCGGATCACCTGGCCGATGACGACGGGGGAGAGGGTGGCCGGGCGCTCCGGATCCAGCTCCTCATAGACGATATGGGCGGTCATGGCCCAGGCGGCGATGTCGGCGAGCGCGGCGAAGGGACCGCAATCCTCGACCAGCATCTCGCGCGGGGCGGTGACGCGGGGCAGCTCGTAATGGCTGTCGACCATGGCTCGGCCGTGGCCGGGGATGTGCTTCAGCACCGGGATGCAGCCGGCCTGCTGCAGCCCCTCGGCCCAGGCGAGGCCGAGGCGGGCGACCTCGTCCGGGTCCTCGCTGAAGGCGCGGTCGCCGATGATGCCATGGGCGCCGGGCATCCGCAGGTCGAGCACCGGGGCGCAGACCACGTCGAAGCCGGCCTCGCGGCACATCAGGCCGTGGAGCGCGGCATTGGCGCGGGCAGCCTCCTCCGCGGCGCCCTCGAAGCGGGCGGCGGGCGGGAAGTCCGGCCAGTGCGGGGCGCGGAGGCGGGCGACGCGGCCGCCTTCCTGGTCGACCAGGATGGGTGCGGCCTCGCCCAGCTCCTCGCAGATGGCGGCGGTCAGGGCGCGCAACTGCGCGGGATCGGCGATGTTGCGGGCAAAGAGGATCACGCCGAGGGGAGGCGCGGCGCGCAGCAGCTCCCGCTCCTCCCCCGTCAGCGCATGGCCGGAGAGGCCGATGATGGCGGCGCGCGGCCGGGTCATGCCTGGGTCAGCCCCCGACCGGGTTGCAGGGGGCGGCCTTGGCCTGCACCGCGGCGCAGAGGGCGCGGGCGGCGGCGGCGCTGGCCAGGCCGCCGGCACGGAGGCGGTAGAGCGGCGGCTTCCCCTCGCGCTCGATGCGGGAGATGACGGGCTGGAAGGCGGCCAGCTCCGGGATGCGCTGCTGCAGGCGCTCCCACTCGCCGCGGGCCGACTCCTCGGAGCTCAGGGCGGCGAGCTGGACCATGGCCTTCCCGCTGGCGGCCGGGGCGATCGCAGGGACCGCGACCGGCGTCGGCGCCACGGGGCGCGGCGCGGGCGCGGCGACGGTCACCGAGGGCGGGGCGGCGGGGGCCACGGGGGCGGGCAGCGGCGCCGGGGGCGCAGCGTTCAGCGCGACCGGCGACGGGGCCGGCTCGGGCGGGGCGGCCTGGGGCGCGGGCGGGGCGGCCTGCTGGCGGAGCAGGTCGAGCGCCGGGCTCTCCGGCCCGCGGTCGAGCCGGGCGGTCGCGGTGACGTTGCGCTCGGCGGCGCGGCGGACCGAGGGCGGCTCCAGCACCAGCTGGTCCTGGTTTGGCACGACGAGGCCGCCCGGCGCCTCCGGGCGGATCTTCAACGGCCGGGCATCCGCCTCGATGGTCGGCACGACCCGGGCCCCCATGCGGGAGATGCCCCAATAGACCGCGCCGCCCACGGCCAGGGTGCCGAGCAGGCCGCCGGCGACCGCCAGCATGCGCCAATTCGGGCCCGGCTCGGCCGGCCGGGCGCGCCAGGATGGAACCGTGATATCGCTCACCGCATCTCCTCGACGGGCGTGACCCCCATCACCCTGAGGCCCGAGCGGATGACCGTCGCCGTCGCGGCAACCAGCGCGAGCCTCGCCCGCGTCGCCTCCGGCTCATCCCCCCGGATGAAGCGAAGGGTCGTGTCCTCTCGTCCCCTGTTCCACAATACGTGAAAATCGCCGGCCAAGTCATGGAGAAAGAAGGCGATGCGGTGCGGCTCGCGGGCCAGGGCCGCGGATTCCACCGTCCGCGGCCAGGCGGTGAGGCGGCGGATCAGGGCCAGCTCGGCCGGATCCGCCAGCGAATCGAGCGGCACCTGGGCCAGGTCCGCCGGGTCGCCGGCGCTGCGGAGGACGCTGCGGCAGCGGGCATGCGCATACTGGACGTAGAAGACCGGATTCTCCCGCGACTGCTCGACCACCTTGTCGAGGTCGAACTCCATCTGCGCATCGGCCTTGCGGGTCAGCATGGTGAAGCGGACGGCGTCGCGCCCGACCTCTTCGATCAGGTCGGCCAGCGTCACGTAGGTGCCGGCGCGCTTGCTCATCCGCACCGGCTCGCCGCCCTTCATCACCTTGACGATCTGGGTCAGCACCACGTCGAGCGGGACCGGGCGGTCGGCCGAGAGGGCGGCGACGGCGGCCTGCATGCGCCTGATGTAGCCGCCATGGTCGGCGCCCCAGACATGGACCAGCTCGTCGAAGCCGCGCGCCAGCTTGTCGGCATGGTTGCCGATGTCGTTGGCGAAATAGGTGTTGCTGCCGTCCGACTTGCGGAGCGGCCGGTCCACGTCGTCGCCGAAGCGGGTCGAGGCGAAGAGGGTCTGGGGCCGCGGCTCCCAGTCCTCGGGCGTCTTGCCCTTGGGCGGCTCGAGCACGCCCTCATAGACCAGGCCGCGCTCGGCGAGCGCGGCGATGGCGCGGTCGGCGACGCCGGCGCGGACCAGTTCCGCCTCGCTGATGAAGACGTCGTGGCGGACGCCGAGGGCGGCGAGGTCCTGGCGGATCTCGGCCATCATGGCATCGACCGTGAAGGGGCGGACGGTCTCCAGCCAGAGCGCCGGGTCGGCCGGGAGGGCGCCGGGGGCAAGGGCGTCGCCGTAGCGAGCCTTCAGCGCCTCGCCGACGGGGATGAGGTACTCGCCGCGGTATTGCAGGCCGCTGGGGGTGTTGGCCGCATATTCCTCCTCGGTCAGCGGCGTGCCGAGGGCCTGGAGGTAGCGCCAGTAGGCGGCCCAAGCGAGGGCTTGCACCTGCGCCCCGGCATCGTTGATGTAGTACTCCTTCGTGACCGCCCAGCCGGCCTTGTCGAGCAGGTTGGCCAGCGCGTCGCCCACCACGGCGCCGCGGCAATGGCCGACATGCATCGGCCCGGTCGGGTTGGCGGAGACGTATTCGACATCGGCGCGGCGGCCGGCGCCGACGGCGCTGTCGCCATAGGCCTCGGCGGCCTCCAGCATCACCGGGAGCTGGGCGCGGAGGAAATCCTCCCGCAGGCGGAGGTTGACGAAGCCGGGGCCGGCGGGGGCGGCGGACTCGACCTCCGGCAGGGTCGCGAGGCGCTCGGCCAGGGCGGCGGCGAGCTTCGGCGGCGGCTGACGGGCGGGCTTCGCCGCGACCAGGGCGGCATTGGTCGCCATGTCGCCATGGGCCGGGTCGCGCGGCGGCTCCATCTGCACCTTGGCGAAGGCCTCGGCGGGCAGCTCGGGCAGGAGCTCCTGCAGGGCGGCGATGGTGCGGGCGCGGAGGGCCGCGAAGATGTCGGTGCTGGTCATGCTGCGCTGCGGTTTAGCGCGGGGCGGGGCGGCTTGCCATGCGCCTTGCGGGATCAGCCCGGGATATTGGGGTCCGTCAGCCGCCGGTGCTCCTCGAGCGCGTAACGGTCGGTCATGCCGGCGATGTAGTCGCAGACGACGCGGGCGCAGGTGGGGCTGCCCGCCTCCCCTGCCCTCGCCCGCCAGTCGTCCGGCAGCATCTGCGGGCCGCCATGGAGAAGCTGGAAGAGCAGCTGGCTCACCCGCTTCGACTTCTGCATCGCCCGGTTCACCCGCCAGTGCCGGTACATGCGGGTGAAGAGGAAGTCGCGGATCGCCTGGTTCGCCTCGGCCATGGGGCGGGAGAAGGCGATGACCGGCTCGGCCGCGGCGCGGATGTCGTCGGCGCTCTGGGGGGCGACGGCGGCGATGCGGCGGCCTGCCTCCTGCACCACATCCTGGATCATCAGGTTGATGACGCGCCGGACGGTCTCCGTCACCAGCCGGTCGCGGGCGAGGCCGGGATGGAGGGCGAGGACTTCCCGATAGGCGTCGCCGATGAGCGGAAGGCCAGCGATGTCGTCGAGGGTCAGGATGCGGGCACGGATGCCGTCGTCGAGGTCATGGTTGTTGTAGGCGATGTCGTCGGCGAGCGCCGCGACCTGCGCCTCGGCCGAGGCGTGTGTCGTGAGGTCGAGCGGGTGGCGGCGGTCGTACTCGGCGATGAAGGCGGAGGGGCGGCGGAGCGGCCCGTTGTGCTTGGCCAGGCCCTCCAGCGTTTCCCAGGACAGGTTGAGGCCGTCGAAGCTGGCATAGCGGGCCTCGAGCGTGGTCACGACCTTCAGCGACTGGGCGTTGTGGTCGAAGCCGCCATAGGGGCGCATCTGGCTGTCGAGCGCCTCCTCCCCGGCATGGCCGAAGGGCGGGTGGCCGAGGTCATGGGCCAGCGCCAGCGCCTCCGCCAGATCCTCGTCGAGGCGGAGGCGGCGGGCCAGGCTGCGGGCGATCTGCGCGACTTCGAGGCTGTGGGTCAGCCGGGTGCGGAAGTAGTCGCCCTCGTGGAAGATGAAGACCTGGGTTTTGTATTGCAGCCGGCGGAAGGCGCCGGTGTGGATGATGCGGTCGCGGTCGCGCTGCCAGGGGGAGCGGGCATCGGCGGGCTCCGGATGCAGCCGGCCGCGGGAGTGGCGGGGATCGACGGCCCAGGCTGCGCGGGATTCGGGGGGCATGGCGCTGCCTAGCATGTGCGGGGGCAAGGTTGGAAATCAGGGCCCGGCGACCTTATCTTGGGGGCGAAGCTGATCGAGACCCTGCTCATGCCCGATGGTGCTGACCTTCCCCGTTTCCGTGTGACCCCACGCGCCGCCGCCCAGGTCGCCGACATCGTCCGCCGCGAGGGTCGGCCGGAGGCGGGGCTTCGCGTCTCGGTGAGCGCCGGGGGATGCTCCGGCTTCCAGTACGGCTTCGCGCTGGAGGAGGGCCCGGCGGCGGACGACCTGGTGGTGGAGGCCGCCGGCGTCCGGGTCTTCGTCGACAGCGTCTCGCTCGACCTGCTGGCAGGGTCCGAGCTGGACTGGAACGATGCGCTGATCGGGGCGCATTTCGTGGTGCGCAACCCGCAGGCGGTCTCGGGCTGCGGCTGCGGGGTGAGCTTCGCGGTCGGGTAGAGGCCGCCCCTTCCCCCTTACCAAGCGCTCCGCTTCCGGCGATGGTGGGGCCATGCTTCGCCTCGCCAGCTTCAACGTGAACTCGATCCGCCGCCGGGCGCCGCATGTGCGGCGCTTCCTCGAGCGGCATCAGCCGGACCTGCTCTTCCTGCAGGAGCTGAAATGCAGGTCCGATGAGTTCCCGCAGGGCGACTTCGAGGGCAGCGGCTACCGCATCCAGGCCATCGGGCAGCCGGGCGGGCGCAACGGCGTCGCCGTGCTCGGCCGCGTGGAGTTCGAGGTCACGGGCGAGTCCCTGCCGGGCGAGGCGGAGGACGACCATGCCCGCTTCGTCGCCGTCCGGGCGGCGGGGATGGAGGCGGCCGGGATCTACCTGCCGAACGGGAATTCGGGCGGCGGGGCCGGCTTCCAGTACAAACTGCGCTGGATGGAACGGCTGCGGGACTGGGTGGCGGCGCGGCTCGACGCCTTCATCCCGGTTGCGGTGCTTGGCGACTTTAATGTCTGCCCGACCGAGGCGGACCTCTCGCCCGGGGCGCTGCCGGCCACGGATGCGCTGGTACATCCCGAAACCCGGGCCCACTTCCGTGCCATCACCCATATCGGGATGACGGACTCGCTGCGGGCGCTGCACCCGCAGGAAGCGCCCTTCACCTACTGGGACTACGGGCCGGCCTTCAACATGAACCGCGGGCTGCGCATCGACCACGCCCTGCTCAGCCCGGAGCTGGCGGAGCGGCTGGCGGGCTGCGGGGTGGACACGGTCGCCCGGTCGGAGGACCAGCCGAGCGACCATGCGCCTGTCTGGGTGGAGCTGCGCTAGGGCCTGCCAGCTCAGGCCCGCATCCCTGCCCTTGCCTACCAGCGACGCCAGCCATACCCGTACCCGTAGGGACGCCCGTAATAGACGGCCGGCGGCGGCGGGGGCGGCGCGTAATAGTAGGGCCTGGCGTAGTAGGGCCGGGCCGGGGCGACGACGCAGCCGGACAGCAGGGCGAGCGCCGGCAGGAGCAGCAGCGGCAGCAGGGCTCGTTTCATGGCGGCCATTCCTCGTGACATGCGCCAATTGAGACGCGGACTCTGTGACCAAAGCTGGGCATGGCCGATGAAACTCCCGCCATCCGCGCGTCCCCGCCGGCGCAGCACGCGCTACTGGTCGGCGTAGCAATGCGTCTCCGCCCCGCCGCCCGGATGTGTGACGGCGCCGAGATGGGCGGGGCCGACCAACTGGGCGTATTTCCAGAGGGCGCCCGCATTGTAGTCCGTTTGGCGGGGCTGCCAGGCGGCGCGGCGGCGGGCGAGCTCCGCCTCCTCGACCAGCATGTCGATCGTGCCGCGCTCGGCGTCGATGACGATGCGGTCGCCGTTGCGGAGCAGGGCGATGGGGCCGCCGACCGCCGCTTCCGGCCCGACATGGCCGATGCAGAAGCCGCGCGTGGCGCCGCTGAACCGCCCGTCGGTGATGAGCGCCACGCTCTCGCCCATGCCCTGGCCGTAGATAGCGGCGGTGGTGGAGAGCATCTCGCGCATGCCCGGCCCGCCCTTCGGGCCCTCGTAGCGGATGACGATGACGTCGCCCGGCTTGTAGGCGCGCTGCTCGACGGCCTGGAAGGCCTCCTCCTCGCTGTCGAAGCAGAGGGCGGTGCCCTCGAAGCGGAGGGTCTTCATCCCGGCGACCTTCACGATGGCGCCGTCGGGGGCGAGGTTGCCCTTGAGGCCGACGACGCCGCCGGTCGGGGAGAGCGCCTGGCTCACCGGGTAGATGACGTCCTGGTTCTCGGGGAAGACGACGTCCTTGTGGTTCTCGGCGAGCGTCCGGCCGGTGACGGTCATGCAGTCGCCATGCAGCAGGCCGGCATCCAGCAGCGCCTTGATGATGACCGGGATGCCACCGACCTTGTGGACATCGTAGGCGACGTATTTCCCGCCCGGCTTCAGGTCGGCGATGTAGGGCGTGCGGCGCATGATGGCGACAACGTCGTCCATGGTGAAGCGGAGGCCGGCCTCATGCGCGATGGCGGGCAGATGCAGCCCGGCATTGGTGCTGCCGCCCGTGGCGCCGACGATGACGGCGGCATTCTCCAGCGACTTCAGCGTGACGATGTCACGCGGGCGGAGGTTGCGGCGCACCAGCTCCATCACCGCCCGCCCTGACTCCGCCGCCCAGCGGTCGCGCTCCTCGAAGGGGGCCGGCGTGCCGGCGGAGCCGGGGAGCGCGAGGCCGATCGCCTCCGAGACCGTCGCCATGGTGTTGGCGGTGAACTGGCCGCCGCAGGCGCCGGCCGAGGGGCAGGCGACGCATTCGAGCTCGTGCAGCTCCTCGTCCGAGAGGTTGCCGGCGGCGTGCTGGCCGACCGCCTCGAAGACATCGACCACGGTGACGTCGCGGCCCTTGTAGGTGCCCGGCAAAATCGAGCCGCCATACATGAAGACGGAGGGGATATTCAGCCGGAGCATCGCCATCATCATCCCCGGCAGCGACTTGTCGCAGCCGGCGAGGCCGACCAGCGCATCGTAGCAATGACCGCGGACCGTCAGCTCCACCGTGTCGGCGATGGCGTCGCGCGAGGCGAGCGAGGACTTCATCCCCTGGTGGCCCATGGCGATGCCGTCGGTGACGGTGATGGTGGTGAACTCGCGGGGCGTGCCGCCGCCCGCCTTCACGCCCTGCTTGACGCTCTGCGCCTGGCGGTGGAGGTCGATGTTGCAGGGCGCAGCCTCGTTCCAGCAGGTGGCGACGCCGACGAAGGGCTGGGCGATCTCGGCCTCGGTTAGGCCCATGGCATAGTAGTAGCTGCGGTGCGGGGCGCGCTCGGGGCCGACCGTGGTGTGGCGGCTGGGGAGCTTCGACTTGTCCCATTCGGTCATGGCGGCGGTCCTCCTCGGTTGGCCCGAGGCTGGCATAGGACGCCATGGGATGCCACCGGCCAGGGTGCCATGGCGGCACCCTCGGCCCGATGCGGCAGGGGCTACCCCGCGAGCCGCGCCATGGCGGCGTCGAGGCGGGCCATCTCGGCCTGGAAATTGGCCAGGCGCTCGCGGTTCTCCTCGACCACCTCCTCCTTGGCGCGGGCGACGAAGTCGGCATTGGCGAGCTTCGCCTCCACCTTCCTCGCCTCGGCCTCGGCCTTGGCGCGGTCCTTGGCGAGGCGGGCGCGCTCGGCGGCGAGGTCGATGACGCCGGCGAGCGGCAGGATCAGCGTTGCCTCGCCGAGCACGGCCTGGGCGACGCCCTTTGGCACCTCGCCCTCCAGCGGCACGATCTCGGTGACGCGGCCCAGGCGGCGCACCGCCTCGATCCAGCGTGCGGCGCGGGCCAAGTTTTCCGGCGCCGCGTCCTTCACCAGCAGCGGCGTGGTGATGGAGGGGGCGATGTTCACCTCGGCGCGGACGGCACGCAGCTCGGAGATGAGGCGGACGATCCAGTCCAGCTCCTCCCGCGCCGCCTCCGCCTCCGCGACGGGCATCGGCGCCGGCCAGGGGGCACGGATGAGGCTGCACTCCGGGCCATAGCCGAAGCGGTCCCAGAGCTCCTCGGTGACGAAGGGCATTGCCGGATGGAGCAGGCGGAGGATCAGGCCGAGGACATGCTGCGCGGCGCCCTTCACCTCGTCCTTCTCGGCGCCGTCCGGGCCGTTGAAGACGGGCTTGGCGAATTCGAGGAACCAGTCGCAGAAGCTGCCCCAGACGAAGCGGTAGCAGGCGGCCGCGTAGTCGTCGAAGCGGTAGGCCTCGAGGGCCGCATCCGCCTCCGCCACGGCAGTGTTGGCGGCGTCGAGCAGCCAGCGGGCGAGCGGCGTCCGCGCCTCGGCGGGATCCCAGCCGGGCTGGGGCGCGATGCCGTTCATCTCGCAGAAGCGGGCGGCATTCCACAGCTTGGTGGCGAAGCTGCGGTAGTCCTCGACGCGCTTGCGGCCGAGCTTCACGTCGCGGCCGGGGCCGGTGAGCGCGCAGATGGTGAAGCGAAGCGCGTCGGCGCCGTAGGCATCGATCAGCTCCAGGGGGTCCATGACGTTCCCCTTCGACTTCGACATCTTCTGGCCCTTCTCGTCGCGGACGAGGCCATGGATGTAGACCTGGCGGAAGGGGACATCGCCCATGAAGTGGTGTCCCATCATCATCATCCGGGCGACCCAGAAGAAGATGATGTCGAAGCCGGTGACCAGCACGTCGCCGGGGTAGTAGCGGTCGAGCTCGGGCGTCCTGTCGGGCCAGCCCAAGGTCGAGAAGGGCCAGAGGGCGCTGCTGAACCAGGTGTCGAGCACGTCCGGGTCGCGCTCAAGATCGTAGCCGGCAGCGAATTCGGGACCGTATTTCTCAGCCAGTAGTTGCCGCGCCTCCGCTTCGGTTCTCGCCACGAAGACTTCTCGGAACCCGTCCTCGCTAGTGCCTGGCCCGTACCAGGCCGGGATCCGATGTCCCCACCAAAGCTGGCGCGAGACGGTCCATGGCTGGATCTCCCGCATCCACGCGAAGAAGGTGTTCTCCCACTGCTTCGGGACGAACTGCGTGCGGCCGGACTCCACGGCCTCGATCGCCGGCTTCGCCAACGTCGCCGCATCGACATACCATTGCACCGTGAGCCTGGGCTCGAGCGGCACGCCACCGCGGTCTCCATGCGGGACCTGATGGACATGTGGCTCGACCCGAACCAGGAAACCAAGCTCTTCCAACTTGGCGACAATTGCCTTCCGGGCCACGAACCGGTCCTGGCCGTCGAGCTGCTGGAGGAACTCGCGCTCGGTGCCTTCGAGGAACAGGTCAAAGCCTATCGCGCCGAGATCGATGCGCCCTTCCGCATCGAGAATGTCGAGCATCGGCAGGCCGTGCCGCTTTCCGACCTCAAAATCGCTGAAGTCGTGCGCCGGGGTGATCTTCACCGCGCCGGTGCCCTTCTCCGGGTCGGAGTACTCGTCGGCGATGATGGGGATGCGGCGGGCGGTGAGCGGGAGAATCACCTGCTTGCCGACCAAGGCAGCGAAGCGGTCATCCCCGGGATGGACGGCAACCGCGGTGTCGCCCAGCATGGTCTCCGGGCGCGTCGTCGCCACCACGATCTCGCCGCCGCCCTCGACGGGATAGCGGATGTGCCAGAGGCTGCCCTTCACCTCGCGGCTCTCGACCTCGAGGTCGGAGATCGCCGTCTGCAGCTTGGGGTCCCAGTTGACCAGGCGGCGGTCCCGGTAGATCAGCCCCTGCTTGTGCAGGGTGACGAAGACCTCGCGGACGGCCTTTGACAGGCCCTCATCCATGGTGAAGCGCTCGCGCGGCCAGTCGAGGCTGGCCCCCAGCCGGCGGAGCTGCTTGGTGATGGTGCCGCCGCTCTCGGCCTTCCACTGCCAGACGCGGTCGAGGAAGGCGGCGCGGCCCATGCTGCGCCGGTCCTGGTTGCCCTCCGTGGCGAGCAGGCGCTCCACTACCATCTGCGTGGCAATGCCGGCATGGTCGGTGCCGGGCTGCCAGAGCGCGTCGCGCCCCTGCATCCGCCGCCAGCGGACCAGCGTGTCCTGGATGGTGAAGGTCAGCGCATGACCCATGTGGAGGCTGCCGGTGACGTTCGGCGGCGGGATCATGATGGTGAAGGGCGCGGCGGCCGAGGCCGGGTCGCAGGCGAAGGCGCCCGAGCTCTCCCAGCCTTCGTAGAGGCGGGTCTCGAAACTGCCCGGGGTGAGGGTCTTGTCCAGCATGGCGCATCCGTCCCCTGCCGGCCAGGCGCCGTCAAGGGGTGACGCAGGCCGGCCCGCGATCGGCCCGGACGAGGGCGCCTTCGGGCTTCCATCGCCCGCTCTGCCCGGAGGCAAGGCGGTGCGGGGTTCAGCTCAGGCCGCGGCCGACGACGCGCTCGATCTCCGCCCGGACCAGCCGTTCGACCAGGCCGGGAAGGTGCTGGTCGAGCCATTCCTTCAACAGGGGGCGGAGCTCCTCGCGGACCACATCCTCGATGCTCGGGCCGCCACGGGTGACCGCGGCGCTGCGATCCTGGGAGACGGCGCGCAGCAGGCTGCCGATGGCGGCCGTCGCGGCGGCGGCCACGGCGGGGGCGACCAGCGTCTCGGCCGGCGGCGGGGGGTCGGGGACGGGCTCCGGCGGCGGGACGGCGAGGACGGGCGGCGCCGGCTCGGGCTCCGGGGCGGTGGCGGGCGCTTCCGGCGGAGGCGCCGGCGGGGCTGCAGTCGGCTCCTGCACCAACATGTCCTCTGTCAGGGTGAGCGGCTCGGTGCCGGGCGGCTGGGCGGCCGGACCGGGCTCGTCCTCGTTGAGGATGCGGCGGATGGAGGCCAGGATGTCCTCCATGCTGGGATCGGCGGGCGGGCCACCGGGCTGGGCCTGGCGCTCCTCGGCCATCAGCGGCGCTCCGCCACGCCGGAGTAGTCGCCGAGGCCGATCCAGCGGTTGCGCACCTCGTTGTAGTAGGCGCGCATGTCATAGGGCTCGACGGCAAGGCCGAGATCGCTCGCGGTCAGCCGGCCGATGGTGGCGGCCAGGGCGTAAGACTGCTGGACAACGGTCGACAGGGCCTGGACCAGGCTGGTGCGGGCGTTCAGCAGCTCCTGCTCGGCATTCAGCACGTCGAGCGTGGTGCGGCTGCCGACGATCGCCTCGCGCTGCACGCCGTCGAGCGCGATCTCCGCGGCGCGGATCTGCGAGCGGACGCTGTCGACCTGGGCCCGCGAGCTCTGCAGCCGCTCCCAGGCCTCGGTCGCCTGCTGGACGACCGTGCGGCGCTGGTCGTCGACCGTCTGGCGGAACTGCTGGGCGGTCTGCCGGGCCTGGCGGACAGCGGAGTACTCGGCACCGCCCTGGTAGAGCGGCACGGTGAGGTTGGCCGTGACCTGGGCGAAGGTCTGGCGGGTGTGGTTGGTGATCTGGTTGTCGGAGCGGCCGGCCTGGGTGTTCACGCTGAGCGTCGGCGACAGGGCCGAGAGCTGGATGTTGACGTTGTCCTGCGCCCCGGCCTGATCGAACAGGGCAGCGACGACATTGGGGTTGTTGGCGGCCGCGGCCTGGGCCACCTCCTGGCCGGTGCGGAGCGGCACGCGGAGCGGCTGGGGCGCCACCAGCGTGCCCGGCGGCAGGCCGACCAGGCGCTGGAAGGTGGCACGGGAGATCTGCAGGTTGCCCTCGGCCTGGGCGCGCTGGGACCGGGCGCCGGCGAGGCGCGATTCGGCCTGGGCGACGTCGGTGCGGGTGATCTCGCCGACGCGGAAGCGCTCATTCGTCGCGCGGAGCTGCTCGGTCAGCACCTGCTCGTTGTTGATATTGAGGCGCAGCAGCTCCTGGTCGCGGATGACGCCGACATAGGCCGTCACCGTGTCCTGCATCACCTGCTGCTCGGTGGCCAGCAGGCGGGCGCGCTGGGCGAGCACTTGGTTCTCGGCGCGACGGGTGGTGGCGACGGTGCGGCCGCCGCGGAAGATCGGTTGGGTGATGGTGACGGAGTTGGTGGCGGGCGTCCGATCCACGTGGTTGGAAATGCCGACGTCGCGGATGCCACCGGTTACCGGGTCTCGTGCCTGAGTGAGCGTCCGGGTCCGGCTGTCCGTGAAGCCGAAGCTGTTGGTGATCGAGACGGTCGGCCGCCAGCCGGCCAGCGCCTGGGGCACGTTCTCGTCGACCGCACGGAGCTGGGCCCGGGCGGCGAGCAGAGTCGGGTTGTTGGCATAGGCCTGGGCCAGGGCATCCGCCAGGGTCTGGGCGCGGGCCTGCGGCGCCAGGGCCACCAGGGCCGCTGGGACGATCAGGGCGGCGGTCAGCACCGGAAAGAGGCGGGTCGAACTCATCTTGAGCCTATCCTTACGGAGCAAGATTAATATGGTGCTATAGCAGTCGCGAGCCTGTCGCGGCTGCCTAAAAGACGAAGCCAGGGCGCCGAGCGAAGGCCGGCAGCGGCGCGGTCGCGCAGTCGAAGGCGGTCACCGTGCTGAAGCTGCCGCCGAGCTTCTGCCCGAGCACCGCCTTGCCCTGGCGCCGCCCGACCCCGATCACGGCCACCAGCCGGCCGCCTTCGGCCAGCTGTTCGGCGAGGACGGCGGGAATCTCGGGGATCTCGCCCTCGATCAGAATGACGTCGTAAGGCGCCCCTGCCGCGAAGCCCTGGGCCGGGTCGGCGGGCTCCAGCCGCACGGCGCCGGCGGGCAGGCAGGCCGGCAGCGCGGCCCGGGCGATCTCGAGCAGCGGCGCATCGGTCTCCAGCGCGGTGACGCGGGCGCCCATCCGGGCCAGCACGGCGGCGCCATAGCCGGTGCCGGCGCCGGAGACGAGGGCCCGGGCGCCGGCACGAGGGGCGGCAAGCTGGACGAGCCGGGCCAGCACCATCGGCTCCATCATCGCCCGGCCGCCGGGCAGCGGGATGTCCTCGTCGGTATAGGCCCGGGCCATGGCGGCGCGGGGCAGGAAGCGCTCCCGCGGCAGGTCGCGCATCGCCTCCAGCAGGCGGGGATCGGTCACCTTGTTGGGGCGAAGCTGTCCGTCCACCATACGCTTGCGCGCATCCGCGTAGTCCATGAGGCGCAATCTCCAGCCGCCGCCGCTGGGCGGTCCTTTCGGCCGAGGGGTTATAGGGGGGGCGCCCCCCCGGCGCCAAGCGGCCGTGTTGCGGCGCACGCTTGACCTGCTGCCGCTGTGGCTCCAAAGAGGCGGGGCGCACGAGGCTTGCCTCGGCGGTCCGGTGGCCGAGTGGTCAGGCACAGGTCTGCAAAACCTGCTACGGCGGTTCAATTCCGCCCCGGACCTCCAAGGTGGCTCTCGTGGGGGCTTTCATCGCCGGCGGTGCCCTGCTATAGGCGCCGCCCACTGGCTGATCCGGCGTGGCGCAGCGGTAGCGCAGCGGACTGTTAATCCGTTGGTCGTTGGTTCGAATCCAACCGCCGGAGCCATCCAACCAGCCGCATCCCGGAAGTCCCGGCCGCTACGAGAGAGAGCCTTGCCCGGCCTCAGCGGAAGCCGAAGCCTATGCTGAAGCCCGGACGGACGACGAAGGCCGGCGGCGGCGGTGCGTAGTAGACCGGGGGCGGCGCATAGACCACGGCCGGCGGACGGTAGTAGACCGGCGGCGGATAGTAGACCCTCGGCGGCGGCACGACATAATAGCCCGGCGGCGGCGCGTAGACATAGCCAGGCGGGCCCCATTGAGCCTGCGCCGACGAAGCCAGGCCAGCCATGACGAGAGCCCCGGCCGCTGCTGCGGCGATCCTCGAAAGCGGCATGAGACGACCTTTCGCGTCCTGAACGCCTGCCATCATCGCCATGGCGGATGCTGGCCGATGGCCTCGGTATGCCGTCCCGCTATTTGCCGGCGCCTCTACCGCAGCGTTAACGATTGCCAACATGGGCGATGGTGCGATCGCGCCGGCGCTCACGCCCTGCCTTGCCCGCGCCCCCTGCCCCGTCTTATCGATGGCGCATGGACATTCCCCGCATCGGCCACAATGGCGGCCCGCCGCTCGACCCCGAAGAAAGCTGGCGCGGTTATGTCTGGCGTCGGGCCCACAAGCGCGCCTGGAAGACGCCGCCGCGGGAGATCGCCCTTCGCCGGCTCACCCGCGCTGAGGAGCTGGGCATGAGCTACAAGGACTACACGCTCGAGATCCTGGAACGCGGACGCTACCTGTGAGCGGGATGGCCCTGTTCCGGCTCGCCGTGGCGGTGGGCGGGCTGGTGCCGGTGCTGGCCGGGCTCGGGGGGATGCTGGCCGGGCCGGCGATGCTCGGGGCCGAGGCGGGGGCGGATGAGGACAGCCATTTCCGCTACCTCTCCGGCCTGCTGCTCGGCATCGGGCTCGGCTTCTGGAGCACGCTCGACGATCCGGCCCGGCATGCGGGGCGCTTCCGGCTGCTGACGGCGATCGTGGTGCTAGGCGGGGTCGGGCGCCTCTTCGGGCTGATGGTGCGGGGCGTGCCGGGGACGCCGATGCTGGCCGCGCTAGTGATGGAGCTGGTGGTGACGCCGCTGCTCTGCCTCTGGCAGGCGAGGCTGGCGCGGTGAGGCGCGGGCTGGTCGTCGGCCTCGTCGCGCTGCTGTCGGTCGGTTTCGTCTTCCGCAACCAGCTCGGCGACGGCTTCACCCTGCTGCTGGGCGACCGGCATGATGCGGTGATCGAGCTGTCGATCCTGGAGCATTGGGTCAATGTCCTGGCCGGGCGCTCGGCCTGGGACCGGACGGACTACTTCCATCCGGTGCCAGGGACGCTCGGCTACAATGACGGCTATCTCGTCTTCGGCCTGCTGCAGGCCGGGTTCCGGGCGGCAGGGGCGGACCCCTTCCTCGGCGGCGAGCTGGTCAACATGGCGATGCGGCTGATCGGCTTCCTCGGCGCTTATGCGCTGGGACGTCGCGCGGTCGGGCTCAGCTGGGGCTGGGCGCTGCTGGGGGCGGCGCTGTTCACGGTCAGCAACAACCTCTTCATCCGCGGCAGCCATGCGCAGCTCTTCAGCGTCGGGCTGGTGCCGGTGCTGGCGCTGCTGCTGCATGGCGCGCTGGCGGCGCTGCTCGAGGGGCGGCGGCGGGCGCTGCTGGGCTGGGGGGCGGGCTTCGCGCTGGGCTTCGCCGCCAGCCTGATGACGGGCTTCTACATGGCCTGGTATTTCGCCTGGTGCGGCGGGGTGATGCTGCTGGCCTGGCTGGCGGTCGCGGGGCGGCCGGCGCGGCGGCGGCTGCTCGGTGCGATGCGGGCGCAGGCGGCGGCGCTGGCGGCGATTGCGGCTCTGGCCGTGACCGCCGAGATTCCGTTCCTCTTGCTCTACCTGCCGAAGGCGGCCGAGACCGGGATGCACCCCTGGGCGGATGTGCTGAGGCATGTCCCCTCCCCGCTCGACATCATCCATGTCGGCGAGGCGAATTACCTGTGGGGCTGGCTGGTGCGGGCGATGAACGGCGCGTTCCGCCCGGGCTTTCCCTTCTGGTCCGAGGTGATGACGGGAATGCCGCCGCTGCTGCTGCTGGTCTTCGTCGCCGCGCTGCTCTGGCTCTGGCGCGGCGGGGGCGAGGCGCCGCCGGGGCGCGTGGCGATGCTGCGGGCGCTCGCTATCGCCGTGCTGGCGACCTGGGCGCTCAGCCTGCAGATCGGCGGCGTGACGGGATGGTCGCTGGTCTATGGCCTCGTGCCGGGGGCGAAGGCGGCGCGAGTGGTGGCGCGCTACCAGATCTTCCTCACCCTGCCGGTGGTGGTGCTGGCGATGGCGGTGCTGTCGGCCGAGGCGCGCCGCCTGCCGCGGCTGGCGGTCGGCCTGCTCTGCGCGCTTTTGCTGGCGGAGGAGGCGAATGGCTATGCGCCCCGCTTCGTCGACCGGCCGCTGGAGGCGGGGCGGCTGGCAGCGGTGCCGCCGGCGCCTGCGGCGTGCCGGGCCTTCTATGTCTCCGCCGCGCGGCAGGACAGCCGCTTCGGCGAGGCGGTTGCCGATCCCTACAACCACAACACCGAGGCGATGCTGGTGGCTGCGGTGCGGCACGTGCCGACGATCAACGGCATATCCACCTTCAACCCGCCCTACTGGCCCGAGGCGATCCCGGAGGAGCCGCAATACCTGGCGCAGGTGCAGGCCTATGCCGCCCATTGGGGCGTGACGGGGCTTTGCGCGCTCGACCTGCAGCGCTTCGTCTGGAGCGCGCCGCAGTAGCTTGCGCGATGCGCGCCCGTTGGCCATGATCGCCGGGGGAGAGATGCAGTAGCGGCTGACAGCGTCAGCCTGCCGCCGCGGGGCGCAGGCAGAGCGAGGTTTGCGCCATGCCTGCTCAACACGAAATTCCTGCAACGCCCGAGACGCTGGTCTGGGGCTCGCTCGATGCGGCGACGCCGCCGGTGCTGACCGTGGAGTCCGGCGACGTGGTGGCGATCACCGCCATGCCGGCCGGCGGCATGCCCGCCTTCCCGCCCGATGCGGCGCTGGTGTCAGCTGAGTACCGCGCGGCCGTTGAGGGCGTGCGGCAGGGGCCGGGGGCGCATTTCGTCAACCGCCCCGTC